>JBAVPS010000319.1:0-13604 GCA_049693315.1 Rhizomicrobium sp.
GCAATCTGGCCAAAGATTTTCGCAGCCTGCTCGAAAACGCTTTTACGCTGGCCCGCCCCGAGATCGTCACCGAACAGATCTCGACCGACGGCACACGCAAGTGGCTGCTGCGCGGCCCGGATGGCCAGGAATTCGAGACGGTTTATATTCCGGAATCTGACCGCGGCACGCTGTGCGTTTCGAGCCAGGTCGGCTGCACGCTCAATTGCCATTTCTGCCATACCGGTACCCAGGCCTGGGTGCGCAACCTGTCTCCGGCCGAGATTGTCGGCCAGATCATGGTGGCGCGCGATGTGCTGGGCGACTGGCCCTCGACCGGCGTTAACCGCCGCGTCACCAATGTGGTGATGATGGGTATGGGCGAGCCGCTCTATAATTTCGACAATGTGCGTGATGCGCTGAAAATCGTCATTGATGGCGATGCACTGGCGCTGTCCCGTCGCCGGGTGACGATTTCGACATCCGGTGTGGTGCCGATGATTAAACGCGCCGGTGAAGAGCTTGGCACATCGCTGGCGATTTCGCTGCATGCGGTGCGCGATGATGTGCGCGATGTGCTGGTGCCAATCAATAAGAAGTATCCAATCCGGGAACTGCTCGATGCCTGCCGCAGCTATCCCGGGGTGTCCAATGCCCGCCGCATCACCTTTGAATATGTCATGCTCAAAGGCATCAACGACAGCCTGAGCGATGCGCGCGAACTGGTCCGTCTGGTCGCCGGGATTCCGGCCAAGATCAATCTGATCCCGTTCAACCCCTGGCCCGGCTCGCCTTATGAATGTTCGGACTGGGCGCAGATCGAAAAATTCGCCGAGATCGTCAATCGGGCCGGTTATGCCTCGCCGGTGCGCACCCCGCGCGGGCGCGATATTCTGGCGGCCTGCGGTCAGCTCAAAAGCGCCTCGGTCCGCCAAAGGGCCAGCGAAAGAGTGGCAGCGCCACCGGACATGACCACCACGACAGACGAAAATTAACATTCTCAAAACGAAACATTTTAAGGGGCCAGGCGCAAGTCTGGCCCCTTTTTGATACATGCCCTGATGGGGCGAAGTGCGCCTCGACTCCAGACATGAATATGAATTATTCTTCACGTATTACGGGTGGAAAAAGAGTTTCATGAAACTGTCAAAGCTGGCTTTTATACAGCCAGTCAGAAGAAGGGGCATTTGTCATGGTCAGTGTATCCCATTCCACGGTTGATGCCTTCTGTGGCACCTGGTGTGGCCAGACCTCGATCTTTGGCAAGGTCGTGCATTTTTCCTTCTATGTCGGCTTAAGTGAGGATGGCTTTGCCGCCACATTCGATTGCCGCGAACCCGGTTTTGTCGGCATGGCGGTGCGCCAAACCAGTTTTCAGCGCAATGTGGTCTATTTTGACCTCGGCAGCTTTGAAACCTCGTTTCGTGGCGTGCTTTCCCCGCTTGGCGATGAAATTTCCGGCTTTATCAGCCAGGGGGCCTATCGCTTTGCCCTGACCCTAAATCGACCGGTGGAAACCAGCCGCCCGGCGGCGAACAGCGCTGACCTGCTGCAAAACGGCACGGCTTTTGACAGCGACATGCAGGAATACAAACAACGTGCATTTTCTGTATAATTAAAAATATTATCTGATCTGTCACTGTACAAAAAATAATATCTACATATATACTTCTGCAGAGAGCAAAGCCGTCGATGCAGGAGTAATCACATGTCTGGCACAAAACCCGGCCGCGGCCGGATATTCGATTCCATTACCGAAACGATTGGCAATACCCCGCTGGTTCGCTTGAAGCGCCTGCCCGCCGAAAGTGGTGCCAAGGCCGATATTCTGGTCAAGCTTGAAGCCTTTAATCCGAATTCCTCGGTCAAGGACCGCATTGGCGTCGCCATGATCGAGGCGCTGGAAAAAGCCGGTAAAATCTCGCCGGAAAAAACCGTTCTGGTCGAACCGACCAGCGGTAACACCGGTATTGCGCTGGCCTTTGTCGCCGCAGCCAAGGGCTATCGGCTGATTATCACCATGCCGGAATCGATGTCGATTGAACGGCGTAAGATGCTCGCCTTTTTCGGGGCCGAGCTGGTGCTGACCGAAGCCTCCAAGGGCATGAAGGGCGCCATCGCCAAAGCCGCCGAAATTGTTGAAACCGTACCGGGCGCCGTCACGCCGGGTCAGTTCGACAATCCGGCCAATCCCGAGATTCATCGCCGCACCACCGCCGAAGAAATCTGGAACGATACCGATGGCGCGGTCGATGCCATTGTCGCGGGCACCGGCACCGGCGGCACGCTGACCGGCATTGGTCAGGTTCTTAAACCGCGCAAACCGGGCATCAAACTCTTCGCCATTGAGCCGGAGGATTCGCCGGTTCTGTCGGGCGGCAAACCCGGCCCGCACAAGATTCAGGGCATTGGCCCCGGCTTTGTACCGCCAATTCTGAACCGCGGCGTGATCGACGAAGTCATCACGGTTTCCAATGAAACCGCGCTGGAAACCGCCCGCCTCGCCGCCCGCCACGAAGGCATTGCGGTCGGTATTTCCGCCGGTGCGGCGATTGCCGTGGCGCTGGAAATCGGGGCCCGGCCGGAGTTTGCCGGCAAGACCATCGTGGCGATCGCGCCGGACTTTGCCGAGCGCTATTTGTCCACGGCACTGTTCGACGGCATCGGGGTTTAAAACACTTCCAAAACTCGTCCGTAAACGGAAAAAGATTTGATCTGCAAAACGCCGGCCCCACGCCGGCGTTTGCTTTTTTCAGGCAGGATTTTCCAAATCTTTTTATCCCTCATGACAACGGGGTTGCCACAGAAACGTCGTAATGCAATGAAAACGTCCGACAAAAGATACTGCCAAAATAGTCTTGTTGGGGAAATCGCTGTCATGCGAACTGGTTTTGCATTTATCGACGCGGTTATCGGGCGAAACCGCCGGAATAGACTGCTCGCACCACTGATCGCCTTAAGCGTCGCCGCACCATTATTGACGGCACCAGCCATGGCGGGCGGGTTCCCCTGGACCAACAAAGACCTTTCCGCCGACCGGCGCGCCGATCTTGTGCTGGCGCAGATGACCGAGGATGAAAAGCTTCAGCTGGTGCATGGTCACGGCTGGGGCGCCCTGAAGGACGAACCACAACCCGGTTCCAATGGCGGGGCTGGTTTCGTGCGTGGCATTCCCCGCCTTGGCATTCCCAATGTCGATATGGATGATGCCGCCATCGGGGCGCGCCTCAGCGCCTATAACGGGCGCTACTCGACTGCGCTGCCCTCGGTACTGGCGCTGACCGCCAGCTGGAACCCGGAAACCGCCTATCTCTATGGCCAGCTGATCGGCCGCGAACTGCGCGCCCAGGGCTATAACGCCGCCCTTGGCGGGGGCGTCAATCTGGCCCGCGATCCGCGCGCCGGACGTGGTTTTGAATATGCCGGGGAAGATCCGCTGCTGGCTGGCACCATTGTCGGCCGTCTGGTCAAGGGCGTGCAGTCACAGCATGTGATGAGCACGATCAAGCATTATGCCCTCAACGATCAGGAAACCTTACGCGGCAGCGGCAATGTGGTGATCGACGAAAAGGCGATGCGCGAAAGCGACCTGATGGCCTTTCAGATCGCGCTGAAACAGGCCGAGCCGGGCGCAGTGATGTGCGCCTATAACAAGGTCAACGGCGATTATGCCTGCGAAAATGATTTCCTGCTCAACAAGGTGCTCAAGCGTGACTTTGGCTTCAAGGGCTTTGTCATGTCGGACTGGAGCGCCACGCACAGCACGGTGAAGGCAGCGCTGGCCGGTCTGGATCAGGAACAACCTGACAGCCTGTATTTCGGCACCGCCCTCAAGGACGCGATTGCCAAAGGTGATGTGCCGCCCGCCCGCCTCAACGATATGGTCCACCGTATCCTGCGCAGCATGTTCGCCAGCGGCCTGTTCGATTATCCGGTCAAGCGCAGTGTGGTCGACCCCTTCCGTGGCCGCCGCGAAGCCCAGACCATTGCCGAACAAAGCTTCGTTCTGCTCAAGAACACCAGCTATATTCTGCCGTTCAAAGCCGATACCGCATCGATCGCGGTGATTGGCGGTCATGCCGATGCCGGCGTGCTGGGTGGCAGCGGTTCGGCGATTGTCGATCCGCCGGGTGGTGATATTGTTCCGGTCGACAGCAAGGTGCCCGACTGGCTGCGTCCGGTCTACTACCCCTCGGCCCCGCTGCAGTTCATCCGGGCGCGCGTGCCCAATGCCAAAGTCGATTTTGCCGACGGCCAGAATATCGAAGCCGCGGCCAAACTGGCGGCCAAGACCAGTGTGGCGGTGGTTTTCGTCACCCAGCATCTGGCCGAAGGCCATGATGCCGAAAACCTCTCTCTTCCCGGCAATCAGAACGCCCTGATCGCGGCGGTGGCAGCGGCCAACCCGCACACCATCGTGGTGATCGAAAGCGGCGGACCGGTCGCCATGCCCTGGCTGGATCAGGTCGATGCCGTGCTGGAAACCTGGTACCCCGGCATTGGCGGTGGCGAAGCCATTGCCGCTACGCTGTTTGGTGATACCGCCCCCAGCGGCCGTCTGCCGGTGACCTTCCCGATCAGCGATGAAGACCTGCCCCACCCGACCATTGCCGGAACCGGGCTTGCCAAAAAGAGCGAGATAGACATTCCGTATACGGAAGGTGCTCTGGTCGGCTACAAATGGTTCGCGACCGAGGAAAAGCCGGTACAGTTTTCCTTTGGTTACGGGCTGACCTACACCACTTTCGCCTATGCCGACCTGCACATCGATACCAAATCCTCGTCGGTGCGGGTGACGTTGCGCAATATTGGTCCGCGCACCGGCACCGACGTTGCACAGGTCTATGCCCTGCTGCCCGGTGATCCGCAGTATCCCCGTTTGGTCGCCTGGTCTCGCGTCACACTGGCACCGGGTGAAAGCCGTACGCTGCTTATGCCGATCGATCCGCTGGTGCTGTCGCGCTATGATCTGTCCGACAATGCCTGGCACATTGCGCGCGGGACCATCCATTTCGCCGCCGGGCCGTCCTTCGGCTTCCTGCCGCTGCAGGCCGATGCCACGCTGCGTTCACGCTAGGGGCAGGCAAATCCGGTTGCGATGTTGACGCGAAGACGGTATCTTTCGCGCCAAATGCAGCAAAATCTGTGTAACCGGGGCAGATTGACGTTTCGCATATGCCCCCACCGCAACCGGCGCGGCGCGCCCCGCGCGAAGCGAGAAATTTCCATATGGTGGGGCTGATGGAATTTCCTGATCAGGCGGACTATTTGCTCGATTGGTCACCGGCCCTTGGCCGGTCCTATGGGCAGTTTCTGGCTGCCAAAAAATTTGACCCCACCATCCGTTTTGCAGTTCAGGCCAAGCTGCAGCCCTTGATCGGCAGTGCCGCTGAGCTGGAAAAACGTGGCTATCAAACCGGCACACCGCCCGCACCGGATTTTGTCGCGCTGATCCGCAACGAAAGCGGACTGGAACAAAACGCCCGCATTGGCACCGCCGATACCGCATCGGCCTTGCGCTGGGGCTTTACCCAGCCTGCCATTGGCATCGCCCGTTTCAACGACTCTCTGAAGGAGTTGAAAGAAACTTTAAGCAACGCCGGGCAAGCCTGGGCGTACGAGCAATTCACCCGCGCCCGTGACGAATATAGCCGTGGCCAATATGGTCAGGCCCTGAACGGGGTATCCCAGGCGCTGGAAGGCGGCATGGGCCATGCCGGATTTCCATCGGAATTTCGCTTTCATTTTCTGCTCGGGCGCATCCGCATTGGCAGCTGGTTTGGCGATTACAAAAACGATGATCCGGCCCAGATCGATGCCGTGGCTGCCGAAACCGCGTTTCTCGACGCCGCCCGCCTGCGCAAACAGGCCCGCCCCCCGGCCAGCGTGCATATCAACGAAACGATGCGCCAGATCGACAGTGCCGAAACCGATACCGGGCTGATCCTGTTGTGGGCCGGACGCGCCGCCTATATTGCCGGGGCGACCGACCGCGCCATCAGCCACACCCGGGAAGCCCTGAACGCTTTATCGCCCGCGCTGGCGAACATATATGCGGCCGGGCACTATCAATTCGCCAGATTTCTTTGCACCCGTGGCGGGCTTACCGATCTCAGCGCCGCCGCAGAAGCCTTGAAAAAAGCCTTCTACACCGTCCCCGGTCTGGTGGTGGAAGCGGCGGGGGATCCGGAATTTCTGGCCCGCCCCGAACTGCTGGAAAAAATTCTGTCGGTTCAGGTGCAGGATACGCAAAAGCGTGTTGCCAAACAGCGCAGTGATCTCGAGGTACAGCTAAAACATCTGCAGACATTCCGCCATGATGAAACGCCAGCCGAATGGCTGCTGGCCGAAGAGACCGGCGCTTTACGTAAGGCACTGGAGGAAAGCGCGGCAGGGGCCGCAGGCGGGCTGTTTGATCTGGAAAATGCCGGGGCACTGCTGACCGAAGCCATGCCGAAAACCGGCTTTCTGTTTGGCCTGTTCAAAACCCGCTTTGCCAAAGACCGCCTGCAGAAATGGGAAGCCCAGGACATTACGCGCGCCGCAAAAGATTCTGAATCCTACCTCAAATGGTGCGAAGAAGAATATAAAAAGGCTGAAGCGTATTACCGCCATCATGGCGGCTTCAATCGCGATGGCGGTGCCGACAAGTTGGGCTATGCCGTTATCTGTCTGCTGCTCTCGATCTATATGTTTTTCGCTGAGGCGCGCTGGGGTGGCCATGCGATCATTATGGCGATTTTATTACTGTGTGCGTCGCTGTGGTTTTTCCTGCTTTTTCTGCGCCGCAAACTCGGGCTGGTCGAAGGCTATGAGAAATACCGGGCCTGCCGCAGCGAACTGAACGCTGCCCGCCGCGATGCCACGCGCAAAGATGATGCCGCCGCCAAAGCCTGGCTGGCCTATCAACGCACCATCGATCAGCTTTCCGAGATGCGCGCACCATTCTAGCGCACCACACTGGGTGGAAACAGGCTGACAGGCCACCATAGCTTAGTCAGTCTTTATCGAGTGGATCGGGCAAGATCACCGCTGTTTTGCTTGTAAAACCATACTTTTGTACTATATTATTTTTAGGTATTTGGGATACCGCTTTTAAAGCGAGATATGGAGATAAAAATGAAAATTGCCGTGTTCGAGGCGGAGGAACGCGAGCGCGCAGCCTTCAAGAAACTCAGCGCCAAACATAACGTCGTCTTTGAGGCTGAACCGCTGCGCCCCGGTATGATCAAGCATCAGGATGCCGACATCATCACCACCTTCATCTATTCCGAACTGGACGCGGATGTTATCAGGCAGTTTCCCGACCTTAAACTGATTGCCACCCGCTCCACCGGGTTCGAGCATGTTGATGCCACCAGCTGCAAGGCGCGTGATATCGCGATCTGCAATGTGCCGTTCTATGGCTCGAACACCGTGGCCGAACATGTTTTCGCGCTGCTGTTATCGCTCAGCCACCGCATGCCGGAAGCCATCACACGCGCCCAGAGCGGCCACTTCTCGCCCTTCGGTCTGCAGGGCTTTGACCTTGCCGGCAAGACCTTCGGCGTGATCGGCACCGGCGGCATTGGCCGCAACGTGATCCGCATTGCCAAGGGCTTCGACATGGATGTCATCGCCTTTGATGTTTTTGCCAAAGATGAAGTCGCTCAGGAAATGGGCTTCCGCTACGTCACCCAGGATGAGCTGTTTGCTCAGTCCGACATCATCTCGCTGCATGTGCCGTCGATGCCGTCGACGCATAATCTGATCTGTGACGAAACCATCGCCAAGATGAAAGACGGCGCGGTTATCCTCAACGTCTCGCGTGGCGATCTGATCGAAACCGGCGCGCTGATCAAAGCCCTGAATGTCGGCAAGATTGCCGCCGCGGGCCTCGACGTGCTGCCCGATGAACCGATGATCCGCGAAGAAGCCCTGCTGATCAATTCCATCCTCAGTAACGAGGACGAGCTGCGCACCCTGGTGACCAACCACGTCCTGTTGCGCATGCGCAACGTCATTGTTACGCCGCACAGCGCCTTCAACACCAAGGAAGCGGTGGATCGCATCGTTGCGACCACGGTTGATAACATCGCGGGCTACTTAAGCGACACGCCGCAGAACATCGTCAGCCTGAAGGGCTGAAACACAGCCCACCGCCTGGGATAATCTTCCGCTCCACGGGGCCTTCCGTGGGGCGGATTTTTTATGTTTTGCTTTTTCGGCCAAGCGGATGGGCGTTGGCCACGGTGGCGGCCAGCCGGTCCTGCGCCAGATGGGTATAGATCTGGGTGGTGGCAATATCGGCATGGCCCAGCATGGTCTGCACGCTGCGCAGGTCCGCCCCGCCTTCCAGCAGATGGGTGGCAAAGGCATGGCGCAGCACATGGGGCGACAGCTTATCGGGATCGATTCCCGCTTCCAGCGCCAGCTCTTTGAGCAATTGATGACAGCGCCGCCGGGTCAGATGATGCCCGGCCCCGCGCGAGCAGAACAAAAACCGTTCCGCACCACGGCCCGCCTCGCCTTCGGGCAGGAAATGCGTGCGACACGCCAGATACGCCGCCACCGCCCCCATCGCCTCGCCATTGAGCGGGGCCAGCCGTTCCTTGCCGCCCTTGCCGCGCACCAGCACCATGACCGGTTCGCCGCTCTGCCCCGCCGCTTTGGTGCCGCGCAACGCCGCCAGCGGCAGTTCGACCAGTTCCGAAATCCGCAAGCCCGAGGCGTAGAGCATTTCAATAAGGCACCACAGCCGGATGGCCTCTGGAACCTTACCCGCCCCCGTTGCCGCCTTGTTGCGCGCGGTAACGATCAGGCTTTCAACCTCGTCGCGGGACAGAATCTTTGGCAACGGGCGACCGCGTTTGGGCGTATCAAAGGCGGTGGCAGGGTCGTCGGGCCGGAACCCCTCGGCATAGAGGAAGGTAAAAAACTGCCTGAGCGCCGAAAGTTTACGCGACTGGCTGGAGCCCGCCAGCCCGGCAACGGACAAATGGCTGAGATACTGGCTGATATCATCGCGCCCTGCAGCCGCCGCAGCCATACCGCGGCGGGCCATATAGGCGTTAAAATCGGTAAGATCCCGGCGATAGGCGGCCAAAGTGTTGGCGCTGGCACCGCGCTCGGCGCTCATCATATCGAGGAAAGCCTCGATTTGTTCGCCGCCCGGTTGGCCTGGGGCTTGCCGTTTCACCGCCGCAGGCCCTTAGCGGGCGAAGCGTCCGTCAGGCAGAACTTTTTCTACCGACTGCTGCACAGGCGTGATGGCACTACCATAAATCGCCAGACCGATAACCATCAGGATCACGATCGCACCCAATACGATGGCGATCTTGCTCCCCAAACCGGTGCTTTCCTGCATTGCCAAGCTGCGCATATCTACCTCACCCAAGATCCATCGCGGCCCTGCACCCAACCGTCGGGATGCTATAGTTTAAGGCGCTGACGGATTCGGATAGAATCTATACAAGTCGACTGTCAAAAACATCTGTTTTTGTATGAATATCAATATCATGTGTGGGGTTGGGGAATGTCGTTGCATAAAATCGTCGCCCTGGTGGGCATGATGGGGGCGGGTAAAAGCTCGCTGGGCCGCCGTCTGGCCCAACGTCTGAATGTGCCCTTTTTCGATGCCGACATCGAAATTGCCAAAGCCGCCGGGTGCAGCATTCCTGAAATATTCACCCGCTATGGTGAAAAGGCCTTCCGGGATTGCGAACGCAAAGTGCTCAGCCGGTTACTGACCGAACCGCCCCATATTCTGGCGACCGGCGGCGGTGCCTTCATGGATGCCACCACGCGTGACCATATCCGTACCAACGCCGTTTCGATGTGGATTAAAGCGCCGGTTGAGGTGCTGGTTTGCCGTGTTCAGCGCAAGGGCGGCGAGCGGCCATTGCTGAAAGAGGGCGATTTATGCGAAACCCTCACCCGCCTTTTGGCCGAACGCGAGCCGTTTTACACCCAGGCCGATCTGACCGTGGTCAGTGAAAATGTCCCTCATGCCGAGACCGTCGAACGCATGGTGGAGATTTTGAAACAGGTCGGCATTTGCGAGGAAGCATGAACGAGACCATTGCCGTATCCCTTGGCGCGCGCAGTTACGACATTCATGTCGGCCCCGGCTTGCTGGCAACGGCGGGTGAAAAACTCAAAAACTTTGCCCATGGCGTGGTTCCGGTGGTTACCGACGAAACCGTCGCCGGGCTCTATCTCGACCGCTTCACCGCCAGCCTTAATGCCGCCGGCATTGAAACCCACCCCATCATCATGCCGCCGGGCGAGGCCAGCAAAAGTTTCGCCGGTCTGGAGAAACTGTCCGGTGCGCTGCTCGAACTGGGGGTTGACCGTGGCGGGCTGATCGTGGCGCTGGGCGGCGGGGTGATCGGCGATCTGACCGGCTTTGCCGCCGCCATCCTGAAGCGCGGTGTCGATTTTGCTCAGGTGCCGACCACGCTGCTGTCACAGGTCGATTCCTCGGTCGGCGGCAAAACCGGCATCAATACCGGGGCGGGTAAGAATCTGATCGGCGCGTTTCATCAGCCCCGCATTGTGCTGGCCGATACCGAGGTGCTGGCCACCCTGTCCCGCCGCGAACTGGTCAACGGCTATGCCGAGGTCGCCAAATATGGCGCGCTGGGCGATGCGGCCTATTTCGACTGGCTCGACGCCAACGCCGAAACCGCACTGGCGGGCGATTCCGCCGCCATCGTCCATATGGTTTCGCACGCCTGCCGTATGAAGGCCGCCATCGTCGCCAAAGATGAACAGGAAGCAGGCCTGCGCGCCCTGCTCAATCTGGGCCATACCTTTGGCCATGCGCTGGAAGCCGCAACCGGCTTTTCCGACCGGCTCAAGCATGGCGAGGGCGTAGCGGTCGGCATGGCGCTGGCCTTCAAGCTGTCGGAACGGCTGGGTTTATGCCCCAAGGCGGATGGCGGTCGCTTTATCGCCCACCTCAAAGCCGTCGGCCTGCCCTGCCATATCGGCGACATTTCCGGCCCGCGCCCCAATGTGGACGAGATGCTGGCCCATATGCAGCATGATAAAAAGGTCAAAGACGGTAAGATCAATTTCGTCCTGTTACGGGCCATCGGCACGGCCTTTGTTACCAACCGGGTGCCGCCGGATGTTCTGCGCTGGGTTCTGGCAGCGGGTTAAGCGTGAAAGGCTAATGCCATGGATATAGCGATCCTGCTGACCTGTGTCGGGCTGTTGCTGCTGATGGCGCTCAGCGCCTTTTTTTCCGGTTCTGAAACCGCGCTGACCGCGGTTTCGCGCGGCAAGATGCTGCAACTGGAGAAGGACGGCTCGCGCGCCGCCGGCAACGTCAACAAGCTGATGCACAGCCGCGAGCGCATGATCGGCGCTCTGCTGCTGGGCAATACCTTCGTCAATATCCTGGCCTCGTCGCTGGCCACCGCGGTGTTCGAGCATAAGCTGGGCCACAAGGCGGTGGCGATCATCACGCTGGTGATGACGCTGCTGATCCTGGTCTTCTCGGAAGTGCTGCCCAAAACGCTGGCCATTGTGCGAACCGACCGTTTTGCCCTGACGGTTGCCGGAACGGTGCGCAAGGTGGTGGCGGTGCTCGGCCCCATCGTGGTGACGGTGCAGTTTCTGGTCTGGCGCCTGCTCCGCCTGATCGGGGTCCAGCACCATGTCACGCAATCGGCGGAACTGGCCCATGACGAGATCCGCGGCACGGTCTATTTGCGCCATCAGGAAGGCACGGTCGAGCGCGAAAGCCGCGACATGATTTCCGCCGTGCTCGACTTGAGCGATCTGACCGTCAGCGATGTCATGTGCCACCGCAAGAATATGGTGACAATCTCGGCGGATCGCCCCGTACCCGAAATCGTCCGCGCCTTGACCACCACCCAGCATTCCCGCATCCCGGTATGGCGCGATCAGCCGGAAAACATCATTGGCGTGCTGCACACCCGCACCGTGGTGCGCACCGTGCTGACCAACCGTGGCTCGCTTAGTGGCATCGACATCGACAAGATGATCCGGCCGCCCTTCTTCGTGCCCGAAACCACCTCGCTGGAGGAGTTGCTGGCCTCGTTCCGCGAGCGGCGCTCGCACTTCGCTCTGGTGGTTGATGAATATGGCGTCATTCTGGGGCTGGTGACGCGCGAGGATGTGCTGGACGAAATCTTCGGCAAACTGCCGGATGAAGGCGTGACCAAGATCCAGTCCAACATCCACCCGCAGGCCGATGGCTCGCTGGTGGTGGAAGGCATCACCCCGATCCGCGACCTCAACCGGGCGTTCGACTGGAACCTGCCGGATGAAGAAGCCACCACCATCGCCGGGCTGGTCATTCACGAGGCCCGCACCATACCCGATGCCGGGCAACGCTTTGCCTTCTATGGCTACGAGTTTGAGATCCTGCGCCGCCAGCGTAACCAGATCACGGTGCTGCGCATCATCCCCCCCGGCACGGCAGACTGAACCGGGGGCAGCCGATCACGGCAGCACCTCCAGCCCCTCCGGTCCGGCCAGCACAATCTCCGGCCCGTGATAGCGTTCGACGATACCGCGCACCCGCACCCGCCGCCCGGCCAGCGTCATCGGGTCAAGATGGGCATGGCGGAAACGGCGCATGTCGGCCGGGGCGACGGTGACGGTGAAATCGGTTTTCCAGTCCGCCCCAAAATTGAGGAACAACCGACCGTCCTTTTTGGCCACCGTCAGCACACGGCCCTCGATGATCTGAAACTGCCCCGGCAGTGCACCTTCCGGCGGGCGCACGGCATAGGCCGGGTCGGCCCACAGTCCGGCATGATGCAGGCGGGCACTTTGCTCAATCGCGTAGAGTGTCGTGGTGCAGGCCCCAGAGGCGGGATCGACCCGCGCCAGCCCGCGCTCGATCAGGTCGCCCTGCAGCCAGATGCCATCGGCCACCGCCTGCACCGGCTGGCGGCCATAGCGGTCGGGGTCCCCGGCGGGATAGAGCATCAAGGGGGCGCGGGTCAGTTCCTGCATCCGGACGGCGGCGATGGCCCCCCAGCGCGACGGCGGATCGAACTTTGCCCCCGGCAGCACAATGCCTGCCAGCACCGCCTTGCCCTGGGGCAACTGCAGCACCGCATCGGCCCCGGCGCGCACCGGCACCGTCAGCGCCGGATCACCCAGACAGTCCGGCAGCACACCGGCGGGTAATACACCAGGGATGCCACCGGGTGTCATCGCGACAGCCGGACTGATGGCAAGCAGTAGAACGAGTGCCGCACAACGCATCGAATTCCCTCAAGACAGCGCTTAAGCGCCATCACACATCGGACGGCGCGATATTGCAACGTGACAGAAGCGGGGTTTGGTTTTATGAAGCGACATGTCGAACGCGAAAGTTACCACTGTCTGCAAACCAGACGCCGACGGTATCGCCGCGGCAGCCGACGCCCTTCAGAAGGGCGCGCTGGCGGCGTTCCCAACCGAAACCGTTTATGGCCTGGGCGCCGATGCCACCAATGGCACGGCGGTGGCTGCCATCTATGCCGCCAAGGGCAGACCAAGCTTTAACCCGCTCATCGTTCACGTTAAGAATAAAGAGCATGCAGCTGAATATGTTACACTTTCTGAATTATCTAAAAAACTGATTGATACTTTTTGGCCCGGTCCGCTGACCCTGGTGC
>JBAVPS010000320.1:0-1768 GCA_049693315.1 Rhizomicrobium sp.
GGTCTATCGCGCCCGTTTTGGGCCCTTTCAGGAACGTGAGGCCAAGCAGATCTGCACCCGCCTGAACGAACGCGGCCAGACCTGTTTTGCCGCGGTTTCAACACGGTGACCGCCCCCCTCGCCATCAAGAACGAAATTGCGACACTCCGGGCCGCTGTGGCTGCCGCGCGGGCCGAAGGCCACCGCATTGGCTTTGTTCCTACCATGGGGGCGCTGCATAAGGGCCACCTGTCGCTGATCACCGAAGCCCGCAAGCATGCCGACTGGGTGGCGGTCAGTGTTTTTGTCAACCCAACCCAGTTTTCACCGACAGACGATTTCGACGGCTACCCCCGCACGCTGGACGATGATGCCGAATTGCTCGCCGAGGGTGGCGAAGCCGATCTTTTGTTCGCCCCGACGGCGCGAGAGATGTATCCGAAGAATTTTGCCACCGGCATTGTCGTTGGCGGACCGGCCAAAGGCCTGGAGAGTGATTTCCGCCCGCATTATTTCTCAGGCGTTGCAGTTGCGATCACCAAAATGCTGGTCGCGGTAATGCCCGACATCGCCCTGTTTGGCGAAAAGGACTATCAGCAGCTCCTCGTCGTGCGCCAATTCGTCCGCGATCTTGGCCTGCCGATTGAAATCGCCGGCGCGCCGATTGTGCGCGAAGAGGACGGGCTGGCCTATAATTCCCGTAATGCCTATCTGTCGGCCCAGGAGCGTCAGGTGGCGGCACAGCTTTATCCCGTGCTGCAACTGGTCGCCGATGCGGTCCGTTCCGGCAAGCCCATCTCGGTGGCGGAAGAGGCCGGGGCCAGTGCGCTCAAAACCGCAGGCTTCACCTCGGTCGATTATGTTGCGGTGCGTGATGCCGAAACTCTGACCCCGCTGGAAGAGTTCAACCGCCCGACCCGCGTACTGGCGGCGGTCAAAATCGGCCGCAACCGGCTGATCGACAACATCGCAGTTTAACCTTAACCACGCCCCAGTTAACGTTTCCCGGCTTAAATTTAAGCTGTCGGAAACGCTGTTCAGAATTCGCCAAATCCGTGTACGGAATGGTTTGTGGATAAGCTTAAAAGCCGCAAAGGCTCGTTCAACCCGCTAGATATTGCGACAAAGAAGTGTTGACAAGCACCTAATGGTATGAGAACAAATGCTGATACCGGATCGGTTAGTGATTCGGGCATCCTTCGTTCCTGCTGCGTTCGGCACACATTTCAGGCGGTTGAGCCCCAACATCAGACAGCGCCCGGCGTACACACCCTGCACGCACCCCGCAAATTTTTAACCAGATCTCTTAACGCCCCCGGCGCCATTGCCGCGCCCAAGGCCCACAGCGGCGTCATCATCAGCCCCCAATAAGATGTATCGGGTCGGCCGACGACCAAAAAACCGGTCGCATAACCGATGGTAATCAGCGCCATACGCCCGCCCATTTTGGGCCATGCCCCGGCACCCAGCAGCATCAGCGGCAACACAGAGGCCACCACAGCGGGGGCCGATGCGATAAACAGCCCGTTCCAGCGCGCCAGCAACAAAACATAGGGCCAACCGCCCAACCCGAGCCAGCCGCCCGAAGCCCGATCCCCCGGCAGCAGCAATTGCCCCACGGCATGGGCGTGCCACAGCATGAACCCCGCAAACAGGATCAGCGCGCCACACCAACCCAAGCCTTCGCGCCAGCGCTTCTCGTAAAAACCGCACAACGCCATCACCAAAAGATAGGGCAGCGCCAATTCACGTATCAGCACCGCCACCAGACCGATAACCACACTATAGC
>JBAVPS010000321.1:0-3250 GCA_049693315.1 Rhizomicrobium sp.
GAAAAGACCAAGGCGATCTGGATCGAAAGCATCGCCAACCCGGCGGGCACCTTCACCGACATCGAAGCCATCGCCAAGATTGCCCATGCCAATAACATTCCGCTGATCGTCGATAACACGCTGGCGACCCCGTACCTGATCCGCCCGTTTGAATGGGGTGCTGACGTCATCACCCATTCGGGCACCAAATTCCTCAATGGTCATGGCAACTCGATCGCCGGTCTGGTGGTCGACAGCGGCAACTTCAATTTCGGCAATGGCCGCTATCCGCTGATCACCGATCCCAATCCGTCCTATCACGGGCTGAAGTTCTGGGAGACCTTCGGGCCGAAGCTGGCGCTGGCCGTGGTGCTGCGCGCACTGGCCCTGCGTGATCTGGGCCCGACGCTGGCCCCGTTCAATTCCTTCCTGACGCTGACCGGCATCGAAACCCTGCCGCTGCGCGTGCAGCGCCATTCCGACAACGCCCTGATAGTGGCCAAATGGCTTAAGACCAACCCGCATGTGTCGTGGGTCAATTATGCCGGTCTGCCCGACAATCCGAGCTATCCGCTGCAGCAGAAATACGCCCCCAAGGGCGCAGGCAGCGTCTTCACCTTTGGTGTCAAAGGCGGCTTTGATGCCGGCAAGAAGCTGGTCGATAACGTCACGCTGTTCAGCCATCTGGCCAATATCGGTGACACGCGCAGCCTGATCATTCATCCGGCCTCGACCACCCACAGCCAGCTGTCGGGCATCGAGCTGGAAAAGGCCGGTGCCGCCCCCGACGTGGTGCGTCTGTCGGTCGGCATTGAAGATCCGGCGGATCTTATCCGCGATCTTGAACAGGGTCTGGCCGCTTAAAGGTTCGTTCCCCGTTTTAACCCCGTCACGCTCTCTCCCGACCGGGTTCACTGACGCCCCACTTCCTTACCCAGGGAAGTGGGGCTTTTTTTATCGGCCCAGATCAACGACCTTGCCATCGGTATCGCGGCCCGGCTTTAGCCCCAGCAAATCGAGCACCGTCGGGGCAACATCGATCATCTCGATCCGGGGCAGGATTTTGCCCGCCGCCACGCCATCACCCCAGGCATAAAAGATCGCCTGCATATCCACCCGCTCGGGCATAAAACCATGCATGGCGTTGAACCATTTGACCTCGGGCGCATAGATTGCCGGTCCTGATGTGTTTTCCGCCCGTGCCGCGATCTCGGGTTTCATCAGTTCATGTCCCTCGAACGCATAGGGCGGATGGGTGATGAGCAGCAGATCACCAACACGCGGCCCGTCACCAATATGCACGAAGGCAGGGAAATGGCCCTTGCGATAGACCGTGAAAACATCGCGGTATTTTGCCAGCGCCTGCGCCACCCGCTGCGGATTTTCGCCGGGCTTGAGATACAGCATCGCCGTGCCGCTGCCATAGGCCGCTTGGGCCGTGAAATGATGCAGGCTTTCAAGCCGGTCGATGTTGATGACTTTTTCGACCTTGGTCATGCCGTGATCGGCACCGACCACCAGCGTCACCTTTGCCCCAGCGGGTTGGGCCGTAATCGCGTCCACCAGGCGCCCGATAACCGCATCGGCCCGCGCTACGGCCAGCTTTGTCCTGTCGCCATGCACGCCATCGCCATGGGCGACAGAATCCGGGTAGTCGAAATACAGCGCAATCAGGCGGGGCCGTTCAGTATCGGTGCGGTTCAGCGCGGCAACGGCTTTGGTAAGGATGGTCTCGTCATCCTCATGCGCGCTCCACGGCACCTCCGCATTGATGGTGCTGGCGGCAGCCCCGTTTTTGCTTGACCAGCGCCCGACGATATTAAACGCCGCCGCCTTCACGCCCTGCCGTTCGGCCGCCTGCCACATCGCCTCGCACCCGGTGCGCCAGGCTGCGTCGGCGCGATCAGTCTTCGGGTTATACCACCCCTTCGCCGGGTCACGGAATTCGTTGGCGACAATGCCATGCTTGCCCGGCTGGCAACCGGTTTGAAAACTGGTGTGGTTGACCATCGACAGGGCCGGAAACACCGGCACCAGATGGCGGGAAGATGCCCCCTCGCGCGCCAGCCGGTCGAAATGCGGCGTGGAAACGCCGTCCATCATGAAGGGCGAGAAACCATCAAACAGCACCACGACCACGGTGCGATCCGCCGAAGCAGAATTTCCAGCCCCGGCAATCTCACCGGCAAACAGAAAGAACACTGCCATCATAGCAGCTTTTAATCCGTTGTTTTTTGCCATCTGACGCATGGCTCCCCCAGTATTTATGCAAAGGCGGCAGTACCACGCTTTTATGGCAAGGCCAAAACAGTGCGGGCACCTCCGCCTTTTGTGATGCCACCGGTGTCAGAAGTTGGTATATCCTTGCCCGCGTAACAGACCGCAGCAAAAGCGGCATAGAAACCGGGGAGTATCATGGCTGGAAATTTCGGATGTAATCGGCGCGCCCTGATTGGTGCGGGGGCCACACTGGCAGCAGGCGCGATCGCCAGCCCGGCATTGGCCACCCCCGCTCGTCCGGTGGCCAAAACCGATGCAGGCCCGGTGCGCGGTGAAAACCGTGACGGCATTCTGGTGTTCAAGGGCATCCGCTATGGCGCTGACACCCGCCCCACCCGTTTTCAGCCCCCCGTCAAGCCCAAGCCCTGGCACAGCGTACAGCAAGCCACCCAATATGGCCCCGCCTGTCCGCAAGCCAGCAAGGAAGCCGGGCAGAGCGAAGACTGCCTGTTCCTCAATGTCTGGACCCCGGCCCTGCATGACGGGGCCAAACGCGCGGTGATGTTTTACATTCATGGCGGCGCTTATGCCGGTGGTTCTGGTTCTGACCCGGTGACAGATGGTGCCAATTTAAGCCGCCGGGGCAATGTTGTGGTGGTCACTGTCAATCACCGGCTTAATGCCTTTGGCTATCTGTACCTCGGCAGCGACGGGGCCTGGCCCGACAGCGGCAATGCCGGGCAGCTTGATCTGATTGCCGCGTTGAAATGGGTGCGCGAGAATATCGCTGAATTTGGCGGCGATCCCAACTGTGTGATGGTCTTCGGCCAGTCGGGCGGCGGGGCCAAAATCGCCACCCTGATGGCGATGGAAAAAGCCACCGGGCTGTTTCACCGCGCCACCACCATGAGCGGCCAACAGCTTACCGCATCCGGCCCCCTGCACGCCGCAGAACGCACCGACGTGTATCTTAAAGCGCTGGGGCTGGACCGCAGCCGGCTCGCCGGGCTGAGCGAACTGCCGACCGATGCCTTGGTGCAGGGTCTGAAAG
>JBAVPS010000322.1:0-4575 GCA_049693315.1 Rhizomicrobium sp.
CTGCTCGCACTGCTCGATCAGCGTGTCGCGATACAGCTCCCACGTCAGCTCTTCGGCAATACCGCCGCATTTTTCCAGCGCCTGATAAATCGGCACCGTGCCAATCGGCACCGGGGCATTACGGATCAGCCATTCGCGGATGGCGTGGATGTTGCGCCCGGTGGAAAGGTCCATCACGGTATCCGCGCCCCAGCGGATCGACCACACCATTTTTTCGACTTCTTCCGCCACACCAGACGCGACCGCTGAATTACCGATATTGGCATTGATCTTGGTCAGAAAGTTGCGGCCGATAATCATCGGCTCGGTTTCCGGGTGGTTGATATTGGCGGCAATAATGGCGCGACCACGGGCAATTTCCGACCGCACGAATTCTGGCGTCACCTCGTCCGGGATGGCAGCCCCGAAGGACTGGCCGTCACGCAACGCGCTCAGGCCGAGATTTTCACGGGCGGCGACGAATTTCATTTCTTCGGTAATGATACCGGCGCGGGCATAATGCATCTGGGTGACACGCTTGCCCGCCTTCGCGCGCAAGGGTTTCAGGCCATGGCGATCGAACTGCGGCACCGCCACCGCCTCGCCCTCTTTCAGGCCATTATCAAGATGATGGGGGGGGGCGTCCGTCATATTCCTCGACATCACCACGGGCCAGTATCCAGTCCCGCCGCAGCGGCTTTAAACCCTTTTCAATGTCGATCTCGGCGGCAGTATCGGTATAGGGCCCCGAAGAATCGTAAAGCCGTACGGCGGGTTCACCACCGGACAGCGCCACTTCGCGAAACGGCACCCCGTTCACATAGATTTTCTGGGAACCGGGAAAGCTGCCGCGGGTGATCGACTGCTGGACTTCGGGTGCAATGGGAGCGTGCTTGTTCATAGCGCCTCTTCCTACGGCGGGATTAACCGCATCAGGTTCAAAGGGACCCGCGCCATTGCGATCTCAGCCCTGTTACTTCAGGGCGCCCCCGGACAGCCGCGATCATGGCCGGAAAGGCAAATATGTCAAGTACGCGATGGTTGTGCACTTCTGGCGGGCACCCCGCACCCAATATCACCGCAAAGACAGCAAAAAGGGCGGCCGGGATATCCGCCGCCCTTTACGCGTATTAGTAAATCAAAGCCCTTATTTTTCCACCGGCAGGGGCTTACCCATCGCGGTGGGAAGCGACACGTCCATGATCTGCGCCAGCGTCGGGGCGATATCGCGCATATCGATCTCGCCCAGATTTTTGCGGGCAATACCGGGGCCTTTGATCATGAAAGTGGCGCGCATTTCCGGATGGGTCGGGAAATAGCCATGCGTACCCTTCAGACTGGACTTTGATACCATCGGCACCACGATGCTGTCGCCGCCATAATAGCCCAGCGTATAATCGACAAAGAAGCTCGCCTTGGCATTACCGCCCAGCGCTGCAATGCCCTTGGCGTCAATCACCTTGGCCACACCGCTTTTGGGGTCTGCTGCCAGTTTGTCCAGTACCGCCTTGACCTTCGCCTTTACCGCTTCATCCGCAGGGTTAGCCAGCACGATCAGCGAGGAACCACCGGCATTCCACGGCATTACCTGCCAGGAAACGACCTTCTTGCCATCGGCATCCAGCTTGACCAGCCCGGCTTCGACAAAGGGGCGGACCAGATTGACTTCCTTGTCCACGGCGGCAAAGCCATGATCGGACACAATGGCAACAACCACATCCGGCTCGGCCTTTTGCGCCGCTGCGATCAGAGCCCCAACCGCGCCATCGACCGTTTCAATGGCGGTATGAGCCTCGGGCGAGCCGGGGCCGAATTCATGCTGTTCGCCATCCACGCTGTTTAAATGCAGGGTGAAGAATTCCGGCTTTTCCAGCGTAATCATTGCCGCAGCCAGTTTGGCTTTGGCCACATCATGCTGGGGCTTTTCGCCGAACGCCGCAGCAACAGGGACACCGGCTTCTTTTCCAGCCACCGCACCAATGCCAAACGGCACCGACAAGGCATCGATCAGCTTCAGGTCTTCCGCATTGGCGGCGCGCCAATATTCGGGAATGTTATAGTCGATCGACGGATTGCCCACGCTGACCGGCCAGCCCAGACTGGCGACCACCTCATGCTTGGCATGCACCACATCCCATAAGGTCGGCACCTTGATATCCGACGAATACCAGTACCAGCCACCCATATTCTTGTCTTCAGGATCAAAGGTGGTGTTGTTGGCAATGCCATGCACGGCGGGCCACACACCGGTGACCAGCGTGGTATGGTCCGGATAGGTCACCGTCGGCAGCACATTCTTCACGCCCGAGGCATAGGCCCCATCGCTGAGGAAGCTTTTTAAGTTTGGCACCTTAAGGCCGCGCTTATCCGCCTCGATAATGTCAAGCGGACGCAACCCGTCAATCGATACCATCAGCACCGGCCGGGCATCGGCCGACAAGCTCACCATCAACGCGGCAGCCGCCGCAGCCCATATCCGAAAATTCATAAACCCGCCTCTTTTGCGATAAAACAACGTTTGCGATTTGGTGGCTGCAAAATCGTTCAAAATTGTGACAGTTACATGCACGCCGTAAGACGGTTTAAACTTTTCCAGCACAGAATCTGCCCGGCACGACCATGGAGTGTCTGCAACACTCTGTCTTTAATAGCTTCTTTTACCCCAGGACAGCACCAAACAGGATTGACAGAACACCCAAGGCAGTGCTGTCACGAAACCATCATTATTGACTGCTGAAATCAGCAGTCCGCTTGCGGGGGTTATATGTCGCGAAAGTTTCAATGGGTGTCCTATGCCGTACTGGCATCGTTGCTGGTTCCGGCCGGGGCTGAGACGGCCGACAGTGCCGGGGCAGATTTCGGCAAGATCGAAACCGTGGTGGTGACGGCGCAAAAACGCGCCCAAAGCCCGGTTGAGGTGCCCTTTGCCCTCACCGCCTATAGCGGCGATTTCCTTGCAAACGCCCGGTTACAGGATTTTAGCAAGCTTTCGCAGTTCGTGCCCGGTTTCGAGGTGCAGGACCAGTCCCCCAACAATCCCGGTTTTGTCATGCGCGGCATCACCTCGGATTCGAATGACTCCACCCAGGAAGCCCGCGTTTCGGTGTTCGAAGATGGGGTTTCGGCCTCGCAGTCACGCGGGGCCTATTTCGAGCTGTTCGATGTCGAGCGTGTGGAGGTGGCCAAGGGGCCGCAATCAACCCTGTTCGGCCGTTCGGCCCTGATCGGTGGCGTCAACGTCATCACCAACAAAGCCAATCCGGACAAGTTTGAGGCCGAGGCCACCGGCGAAATCGGCAATTATGATTATCACATGGTCGACGCCATGGTGAATATTCCGCTGTCCGACACGCTGGCGGTGCGGTTTTCTGGCCGGTACAAAAGCCGCGACGGCTATACCAGAAACCTGCTCGGCGGCGAGAATTTCAATTCGGTTGAAACCGGGGCGGCACGCGCCTCGATCGCCTGGCGGCCGTCGCAGGATTTCAGCGCCGACGTCATTTTCAATTTCGAACGCGATACCCCCAGCGGCACCGGCTTCAAATCGGGCGAGATCATACCGTTTGACCCCACCACCGGCACCATTCTGGGCACCACCAATCACAACACGGGGGCCGCGCTGGCCAGCCCCGAAGGCTTCGAGCATAACAAAAAACTCGGCCTCGACCGTAATTTGTACAGCGGTACAGTTATTCTCAATTACCATCTGAACAACAGCTACAGCGTCAGTTCAAACACCGCCTATCGGCGGTATGAATCCGAAGAAGTGTTCGATCCCGATGGCACCGCGCTGCCCATCGTCGCCATGGCCGAAGACGCCCGCGGCGATCAGTTCAGTCAGGATATCCGGGTCAATTATGACCATGGCGGCCGTGTCAGCTGGTTCGGCGGCGTCAGCTATTTTTACGAAAACGATTCCTCGCGCATTCCGATTCAGATCGACGAGCCGCTGCTGCTGGCGCTGTTCACCGGGCAGGTTTCCTATGCCCATCCGCAGCCGACCGCCTATTACAAC
Organism: Rhizomicrobium sp.; assembly: GCA_049693315.1. Lineage (GTDB taxonomy): Bacteria > Pseudomonadota > Alphaproteobacteria > Micropepsales > Micropepsaceae > Rhizomicrobium. The sequence goes on from JBAVPS010000322.1 coordinate 3,995, forward strand.
TCCGCCGCCTATATGGCGGGCTATACGCCGGTTGAGTTGCAGGCACTGGCGGGGGCCTATGGCGGCAGCATCGACAGCACGACCGCTGCGGGGCTGGCCAGCAACCTCGACAGTGCCCATTGGGAGCAATACACCACCTATGGCAAGACCAAATCGGTTGATCTGTATGGCGATGTCACCGTGCGGATCACCGACAAGATCGAAGCGCAGGCGGGCTTACGCTTCTCGCATGACGACAAGCAAAGCGCCTATGCCGCAATGACCGATGGCCGCTCGGTTCTGGGCGGTATGCTGGGCTCGCTGAGCCAGAGCGCGTCGGTGCGCGATGCTCTGCTCTATTATTTATCGCAGAGCTATGAAGCCGCCATTCCGACGTCGGTCTTGCCGAATTTTGGCATTGTCACCCAGCCGACGGCAAATAATGGCGATAAGATCAGCCAGAATTATCACGATAACGGGCTCGCCTGGCGCGCCACCCTGCGCTATGCCGCAAGCGAGACCAGCAGCCTTTATGCCACCTATGCCCGTGGGCGGCGGCCCGATGTGCTGGCGGCCAGTTCGCCATCGGCCCCGTATGGCGA
>JBAVPS010000323.1:0-4100 GCA_049693315.1 Rhizomicrobium sp.
GCTTCATCACCACCACAGCGGCCTGGCTGGCCTTGGCCTTCTTACCCTTGCTGATGATGACATCGCGTGCCGCATGAACGGCCGCATCCTGAATGCGCGGCTCCATCGCGGTGTGCACGATCAGATCGCCTGAGGCGGTCTTGCCCGCATCTTCGACGCGCTTAAGCGCTTCTTCGGCAGCCATGTCGAAATAGAAGTTACGCGCATCGGCGACAGCCGGATCGATCACCTTGGCCGGATGGGCCTTGGCCTCTTCGGCCTGAGCGTCGGTGATGACACCCTGATCGACCATGACGTCGAGCACCATGGCGGCGCGGTCCTGTGCCCGCTTGAGGTCACGGCGCGGCGAGAACACCGACGGGGCCGTGGTCAGCGTGGCCAGCATGGCCGCTTCCGGCAGGCTCAGCTTGCGGGCCGACTTACCGAAATAGACATGCGATGCGCCATCGACGCCATAGGCCCCGGAACCGAGATAAAGCCGGTTCATATAGAGTTCGAGGATCTGCTTCTTGCTCAGCGCATTTTCCAGCGCCAGCGCACCCAGCATGTCGGACAGCTTGCGCGACATGGTGCGTTCGGAATTGGTGAAGACGATCTTGGCGGTCTGCTGCGAGATGGTCGAGCCACCCGCCACGAAACGCCGGGCACGCAGATCGATCAGGAACGCACGCAGCATGCCGATCGAGTCGATACCGTTATGGCGATAGAAGCGCCGGTCTTCCATGGCGATGAACGCCGCGGGCAGATAGTCCGGCATGTCTTCCAGTTTCAGCCGGTCGCCAACCTTGGCACCCCGGCGTCCGGCCACGGCACCGCTGGAATCGAGAAAGGTGAAAGCCACCGGACGGTTGATGGCATAGAGGTCCTGTGACGTGTCGATGGTCGGGGCAAATGGCAGCAGAAGATAGGGCAGCATAAACAGCAGCAGCAGTGGCAGGACGAAAACTACGCCAAAAATACTGCCACCGATCCAGGCCTGACGCGGATGGGTGTGTGCCCACGCCTTGGCCAAGGCAAACCAAGCTTTTACGGTTTCGATCACGTTACGATGTTCCATTGATCCGCTGAAAACTGATGCCTCATCTGTGCGCGCCGCGAACCGGACAGGCATTGAGAGGGGGGATCAGCAAGCGGGTTACTGTACCGGAGCCGTTCGGCTCCACCGCATGAATGTGCCCGGCTAAGTGGACGAATTTTGCGGCGGTTTCAAGACGTAGCCGCTTAAAGCTTCGTTAACGATCATCCCGGGCGGCTTTTGTGCCCGCCAGAACACCACGAAACCGTGATGGGCTAAACCAAGGGCAGCAATTTGCCGGGATTAAGGATACCATTGGGATCAAACGCTTTTTTGAGCACCGCCATTATCGCAAGCTCGGCCGGGGCGCGTAAGTCTTTCAGCGCCTGACGCTTCATCACACCAATACCGTGTTCGGCGCTGATGGTGCCGTCATAGCGGCGTACCACCTTGTACACCGCGTCAGCCACCGCATCCCAGGCCGCCAGCAGAGCTTCGCCCCCCTTCGGCAGCATGAAATTGAAGTGCAGATTACCGTCACCAAGATGGCCGAACACCACCGGGATCAGGCTGGGGTAAGCCGCCAGAACCGCCGGGACAGCCTCGGCAATAAAGGCCCCTTGCGCGCTGACCGGTACGGCGATGTCATGCTTGAAGGAAGGCCCCTCGCGCTTTTCGGCTTCCGACATGCTTTCACGTAAATGCCACAGAGCGGCCCGCTGGGCCTCGGACCCGGCGATCACCGCATCCAGCGCCAGCTCGACCTCCAGCGCGCTGCCAAGGGCCGCTTCAAACGGCTCCTGCAGCTGGGCCATGCCCGACACTTCGCACAGAATGTACCACGGGGCCGGATCGGCGAAGGGATCACGCGCCCCCATATGGCGCACCACCAGATCGATGCCGTAACGCGGCACCAGCTCGAACGCATTGACCATGCCGCCGGTGGCGGCTTGCAGCCGGTGCAGGATCTCGATGGCCTGATCGACATCCGCCACGGCCAGAAACGCGGTAAAGCGCGCCGCCGGTTTGGGCGACAACTTCAGCGTGGCCGCGGTTATAATGCCCAGCGTGCCTTCCGCCCCGACAAAAAGCTGTTTCAGATCGTAACCGGTATTGTCCTTGCGCAGGGACCGCAGCATATCGAGCACCCGGCCATCGGCCAGCACCACTTCCAGCCCAAGTAGCTGATCGCGCGCCATGCCATAGCGCAGCACATTCACCCCACCGGCATTGGTGGAAAGATTGCCCCCAATGGTGCAGCTGCCCTCTGCCGCCAGACTGAGCGGCAGCATCAGCCCGGCGCGGTCGGCAGCAGCCTGCGCCTCGGCCAGAATAACGCCCGCTTCGGCAGTCAGACTGGCCCCGGCCTGATCGACCGACCGAATGGCCCGCATCCGCGTCATATCGAGGATAACCTCGCCGTCAAAAGGCATCTGCCCGCCGACCAGACCGGTATTGCCGCCCTGTGGCACCACCGCGATGGCATTCTGGTTACAGTATTTCAGAATGGCCGAAACTTCGGCCGTTGCCGCCGGGCGCAACATGACCGTGGCATGGCCATGATATTTGCCGCGCCATTCTTCGAGGTGAGGGGCAATGACGACCGGATCGGTGATAAAACCGGCCGGACCTAAAATATTTTTCAGGTAAGCATGCTGTTCTGGCGTCATGGCTTAAGTAATAGCAAACCCGGGAGCGGCCGCAAACGCCTCCCCCGGGTTAAACCTTAACTTACCAAAACGTAATGGCTTTTTAAGCGCCGACCGAGGCCAGCACCGCGCCGATAATCTTGTCCTGATCGACCTTGGTAAGATAGGGCGAGAAGGGCAGACTGACGACATGCGGGCCCATGGCTTCAGCATGGGGCACCGGGACCGACGGATAATGGGCATAGCCCTTCTGCGCCGACATCGGGATCGGATAGTAGATCGCGGTCGGAATGCCCTGCGCCTTCAGATCTTCCTGCAGCTTGGGCCGGTCGGGCACCTGAAGGGTGTATTGCGCCCAGGTCGACACGGCGCCATCGATGATACGCGGCACCACGATGCGGTTCGATTTGGCAAAGGCTTCGTTATAGCGCTGGGCCACAACCTGACGCTCGGCAATCTCGTCGGCGAAGATCTTGATCTTTTCCAACAGGATGGCGGCCTGAATGGTGTCGAGGCGCGAATTCATCCCGATACGGACGTTTTCATAGCGATCAGAGCCAGCACCGTGATTGCGCACCGATTTCAAAAGCGCAGCGGTTTCGTCGTCATTGGTAAAGCACGCCCCGCCATCGCCATAGCAGCCCAGCGGCTTGGCCGGGAAGAAGCTGGTGGCAGCGGCATCACCGATGTTGCCGGTAACTTTGCCCTTATAGGTGCCGCCAAAGCCCTGCGCGGTGTCGCACAAAAGCTTCATACCTTCACGGCGCACAATCGGCTCGATCACATCGTAATCGGCGGGCTGACCGAACAGATCGACCGGGATCACCGCCTTCATCTTGAGCTTGCCTTCGGCCTTGACCTTGGCAATGGCCGCCTCAAGGCTGGCGGGGTCCATATTATAGGTATCGGGCAGAATATCGACGAACACCGGCGAAGCCCCCACCAGAGCGACCACTTCACCGGTGGCGCAGAAGGTGAACGTCGGCACAAAGACCGCATCGCCCGGTCCGATGCCCCAGGCCATCAGCACCAGCTGCAGCGCGTCGGTCCCATTGGCGCAGGCGATGGCATGTTTCACGCCACAGAATTCCGCCAGCTTCTTTTCAAATTCGGCCACCTGCGGGCCCATGATCCAGGCCCCGCCTTCCACCGCGGCCGTAATGGCCGCTTTAAGGGGTTCGCCGAGACGGTGGCGTTGCGCTTGCAGATCAATAAAGGGAATCATTGAACATCTCCCGGATGCTGGCCGCCAGGGGAAAAGGCGGTCTTAACCTTGGGTATAACGATTGATGGGTTCTTAAGCCTGCCCACCGGGCTGTGACGACTAAACAAATGTTGCAAATTGCTGCACAGGGTACAGCACAACCAGACCGGATATTTTAACGCAGCGCTCGCCAAACGGCAAAATTTCACATTTTACGGCGCGGGTGTGCATT
>JBAVPS010000324.1:0-2945 GCA_049693315.1 Rhizomicrobium sp.
GGTCGATATGCTGCAGGAACATAGCCATTACGCACACACGCTTAAGGCGATCTATTGTGGCAGCAATATGGCCGGTATATATTCTTGCCGAGGGCAAGCCCCGTGATATGCGGCGGGCCAGCCCAAAAGGGAGAGCAACATGGATACGGTCTCGAACTTGGCACGGTCGATCGGCGCGGGCGTTCTCACCTTGGCGTTTTTAGGTGGTGTCGGATACCTGCTGTATCTGGCACTGTTCAACGTCGCCGGCTAACGAAAAACCCAGGCCAGCACCGGCAAGGACATCAACCGAAAATTCGGTATATCGGTCAGAAAAATCATTCTGATACGGCGTGTTAAAAGAAATGCGCCCGATGCCCTTGCGGTCGGCCTGCTTTCGAGCAAAGCTTGATGCCATGAGCGACGCGAATGTGCCGAAAATCCGAACGGCGCGTCCGGAGGACGCCTCTGAGATCGCGCGGATCTACATCGACGCCTGGCAGGATACCTTTCCGGGCGTGTTGCCACACACATTGCTGCGGGTGATGACGCATAAGGGGCAAACCACCCGCTGGCAGAAACTGATTGCGGTTCGCCCGCCCGAGGCGGTGCTGCTGGCAGAATATCAAAACAAAATTATTGGCTTTTCCGCCTTCACCCCGACACGCGATGCGGGGCTTGGCTATGACGGCGAAATTACCGCCCTTTATGTCGATCCGCTCTATTACGGTGTTGGCGCGGGCTGGCAATTGCTCAAGGCCACCTTCAAGGAAATGTCGGTGTTCGGCATGGGGTCGTGCCTGGTGTGGGTCAACGCCCTGATCCAGTCGCGCTTTTTCTGCGAGGCGATGGGCGCTAAGGCGGTGGCCGAACGCGGCACCATGCTGATGGGCGAAGAGGTAATCGAAATCGCCTATGGCTGGGACCGGCTGGATGTGTCCGGCCCGCGGCGCACCCCGGTCAACGTTCGGGATACAGATCCACCGGCCGTATAAAGCTGACCAGATGGCCACTGCGCGGCCCGACATCAGTCCAGTCACCGACATCGAAATCGATCACCGTCAGTGTACCGGGCGGATAGTGCAGCTTAAGCGCGGTAAACGCCTGATCTGAACGGGCATTTTCCGGTGCGCGGACCAGATGGCGGGCATAGTCAGCCAGTGCCGGATTATGGCCGACAATCGCCAGACAACTGGCCGTGCCGCCATCCCAGACAAACGCCTCGATCACATCTTCGTCAGCAAGGTAAAGCCCGGCGGCATATTGCACCCGGGTGCGCACCCCTTCCAGCACCAGATCCGCGGTCTGGCGGGCGCGCAGCGCGGTCGAGCAATAGACCAGTTCGGGGGCAGGGCCATGCTGGTTCAGATAATGGCCAAGCCGGGCCGCATCATCGCAGCCACGCAAAGCCAGCGGGCGGTTTGCATCGTCCGCGCCGTCCAGCGCCTTGGCATGGCGCAAGAGCAGCAGCCGTTTCACAGCCGCTGGAACCGCGCACGCGCCCCGCGCTCCAGCGCGGCGGTGATCAGCCGTTCCAGCCCCAGCGTATGGCGCAGGGCTTCAACAATACGGATTTCTTCTACATGGACGTCACCGTCAACCAGCGCGACTTCCAGCGCCAGCCAATAGGCGGTTTCGTGCAGATGATCGGGCAGAGCTTCCTTAATCAGGCCGAGCACGGCACTCAGGCCATCATCATCCTGCAAAATGGCGCTGCAGTTGCGGGCGGTTTCGATCAGCTTGTCCTGATCGTAATCAGCAAAAACCGGCAAGTTCCGGGTGATGTCACCGATGGCGCGCAGCTCTTTATCATTCATCGCCCCATCCGCCGCCGAGGTGATGACCATGACATAGACAAGTGCCGCATGAGGACTGATGGTTTGCATGAACATCTCCGCCAGCGGTGAAAAACCGCCTATAACGTATATTAACCCCGCTGGATGGAAAGATAGGGTTGAGGCTGCCGCTTGGCAATCCCTACCGTGCTCATGGTTGATTGCACGGGGCGGGCGGGTCATGGTGCGGTCGATAGAGGAGCAACCGATGTCCGATCCGATACCAAGCCCAGAGCCGCTGACCCGCCCATCCCGCGAGGAGGCCGAAGCCGCCATCCGCACCCTGTTGTGCTGGGCCGGTGATGATCCGGCGCGGGAAGGTTTGCGCGATACCCCGTCACGGGTGGCCCGCGCTTTCGAGGAATGGTTTTCCGGCTATTCGGAAGACCCCGAGGAATATCTGGCCCGTACCTTCGAGGAAGTCGCCGGTTACGACGATCTGATCGTGCTGAAAGACATCCGCTTTGAATCGCATTGCGAGCACCATCTGGCCCCGATCATCGGCAAGGTCCATGTCGGCTATCTGCCGCGGCGCAAGGTGGTGGGCATTTCCAAGCTGGCACGGGTGGTCGACACCTATGCCAAACGCCTGCAGGTGCAGGAAAAGATGAATGCCCAGATCGCCAACTGCATCCAGAGCGTTTTACAGCCGCTGGGTGTGGCGGTGGTGATTGAAGGGGCGCACCAGTGCATGACCACCCGTGGCGTGCACAAATCGGGGGTTACCATGGTGACCTCGACCATGCTGGGGGCCTTCCGCACCAACCCGACCACCCGGCGGGAATTCCTAAGCATGATCGGCAGCCCGACCGCGCGCGACGTCTGACGGGGGCTAACGACAGATTTTTTGTAGGAAAAGTGGCAATTTCGCCGCCCGCCCTTGAAAGTCCCTAGGCATATTGGCTATTCCCAATATGTCTTATACGTATCGCCAAGATACGCTCACATACGTTCAATTCGTCGCAGAGATACGCCCATGTCCGGCCATTCCCAGTTTAAAAATATCATGTTCCGCAAAGGCAAAGCCGATAAGGAGCGTTCAAAGCTCTTTTCCAAGCTGGCCCGTGAAATCATGGTGGCGTCCAAGTCGGGTCTGCCCGACCCCGCCCATAACGCCCGCCTGCGTTCGGC
>JBAVPS010000325.1:0-2489 GCA_049693315.1 Rhizomicrobium sp.
TATCATAGGCCGCCAGCGCCACCGCCGGTTTGAAGGTCGAACCCGGCGGATAGGAACCGCTCATCACCTTGTTGATCAGGGGGCGATGGTCGTTGGTGATCAGTGCCCGCCACTGCTCGGCAGTAATGCCGACATTGAACAGATTAGGGTCGTATCCCGGCGACGAACACAACGCCAGCACATCGCCGGTGGCAATATCCATCACCACACAGGCGGCGGATTCATCGCCCAGACGCTGTTCAGCATAATGCTGCAATTCGCGGTCGATGGTAAGATAGACATCCTTACCCGGCACACCCTCGCTATAGCTCAGTTCCCGTATGATGCGGCCATAGGCATTGACCTCGACCCGGCTGGCCCCGGCGGTGCCGCGCATCATCGCATCAAACTGGCGCTCGATCCCGCGCTTGCCGACGCGATAGCCCGGCAGATCGAGCAGCGGATCATCGTCTTTCTTTTTCTCGTCCGGGCCAACAGCACCGACATAACCCAGCACATGGCTCAGTTCGCTGCCAAACGGATAGGACCGGGTTTCACCGACATCGGGCTGCACACCGGGCAGATAGGGCAGATGCTGATTGATGCGGGCGAATTCTTCCCAGCTTAAGTTTTCGGCCACCGGCACCGGGGCAAAACGGCGGTTGACCGAAATATCATGCAACGCCTTTTCACGCTGGTGCGGATTAAGCTCGATCACCTTGGAAATAGCCTCTACCGCAGCTTCGACACCGCCGGTGGCCTGCTCGGCCACGATGGTGACGCGGTAGTTGCGCCGGTTATCGGCCAGCGGCACACCAAAGCGATCCAGAATTCGCCCCCGCGGCGGTGGGATCAGGCGCAGGTTGACCCGGTTATCCTCGGCCGCGGTCATATACTGATCGCCGTTCAGGATCTGTAACTGATAGAGCCGCCCGGCCAGAACGATAAAAACCGTCCCCACCGTACCGCAGGTGATGATGTTGCGCCGGGTAAAGCTGGCGTAACGGCTTTTATCCTTGAGATCGAACAGCGCCATCAGACCTCGCTCCGCAAGGGGCCGATCAGACGGCGATGGATAAAGCCCAGCAGCATCGCCACCGGCACATAAAACACCACCGTCACCGCAAACTGAATGACGAAGGCCTGCAGCGGCAGCAGTTTCCAGTAATAGACTGCAAAGGTGATATAGGCCGTCAGTGTCGCCAGCAGCGCGGCCGTGGCAAAGCCCAGAATGGCCCCACTGCCCGACAGACCGGCATAGGTTTCACGCTGACGATCAATCAGAACATAGGTCACGACAAAGGCCAGCGACCACATGCCCGGCGGACCGCCTGAAAACAGATCCTGCAGCACACCAACCACCAGCACCCAGGCTGGCGGCACCAGATCGGGCCGCACCAGACACCAGAAATACAGCGGCATCAGCGCAAACATCGGCGGCGGCATCCACCCACCAATGAAGGTGATCGGAATGTTGGCCACCACCGCGCCCAGAATCGCCAGCAGTACCGGAATCGCGGGAGGGATATATTTGGCGCTCATCGCCCGCAGCCCCGCATCATTCGGTGTCGCCAGCGTCGGCGGCATTGGGTGCCGTTTTGGCAGGAACTTTGGGGGTAACTTTCACGGCGGCAGGCTTGGACACCACAGGTTTTGCCCCAGCGGGGGCACCGACCATGGACTGCACCACATTGGGTTTGCCAGCGGCCTGCGGCACCCTGACGGCGTTGTTGGCAGGGCTGCCCACTGGCGCGGAGACAGACTGGGCAGGTTTGAGCTGACCATTAGGTAGCGGTGCCGCCCCCCCGGTCTGCATACCCTGCGGCGTGGCATAGCTGACCGGTGGCGGTGTCGGTGCAGGCGGTAACCCTGCAGCTGTCACTGGCAGATCGCCCGCCGTTGGCACATGGGGCTGTTCCATCGGCTGTTTGTAGTCGAGAATCTGCACGTCGGTCGCAGTCGACTGATCGGCGAACAACGCCACGCGGAAATCATGGCCATAGGCCACGATGACGCCAACCGGCAGCCCGGCGGGCAGAATATCGCCATCGCCCGAGCTGATGACCTGAGCCCCGGCGGTAATATCGACACCATGCGACAACACTTCGATCGCGGGCATGCGGGTATTGTTGCCCGCCATGATCGCCTGGGCATTGCCCGGCACAATCGTCACCGGAATCCGGCTGTTGAGATCGGTCAGCGGGATAACCCACGCCGTACGCTCGCCGGTCAGGAAAATGCGCCCGACCATGCCGCGATCATCGACCACCGCCTGCCCCGGTTTGACGCCTGCGCTTTTACCGGCATCCAGGATCATGGTTTGCACGAAAGGATGATTGGAGCGACCGATCACCCGCGCCACTTCGCTCGACAATGCCGGATCATGCACGGCATGGAGCAGAAGCTGATAACGCTTAACCCGGTCGGCCAGCACCACGGCACTGTTGTGCCACTTCATCAGCCGGGCGTTTTCTTCTTTGAGCCGGATATTATCGGAATAGATGGTGAAG
>JBAVPS010000326.1:0-7424 GCA_049693315.1 Rhizomicrobium sp.
TTTCTGGACCGTCGCAACCCATCAAAGTCTCGACCGCACCGGAAGCGGGTGCGAACTGCACCCTGACCAACCCACGCGGCCAATGGCATGTGGTCAGCCCCGGCGAGGTGCGGGTTCTTCGTTCCAATTACGACATGAAGATCACCTGCCAGAAAGATGGCTGGTCTTCACAGCCCGGCACCATACCGTCAAAATTTAACGGGTGGGTACTGGGCAACGTTCTGGTCGGCGGCATTGTCGGCATTATTATTGATGCCTCCAACGGGGCCAGCGCAAAATACCCGCAAACCTACGATATGAAACTCACCCCGCTTGCCACAACGACCGAGGCGGCGTTACCAAAAGAAGCGGCATTACCCAAATAAATTTAGACAGGCGGTAAAAACCGCCTGTTTTTATTCGGTCAACGGGTTCCCGTGCCTCACGCCGTAAGAACCGTCACCGCGCAGGCCAGCGGCAGATCGATCCGTTCGATATGCTGTTCTTCCAGAAAATGGGCTTCGTTGCGGGTCAGATCCCCCTCGATCACGGCGTAATGCGGCCCGGCGGAGCGCTTCATGATCTGGCGGGCGAAGGTGCGTTCCATCTGCTCCCCAAACCGGCAGCCCATAAAAACAAAGCCCCGTTCGGTACGCCGTTCAATCACCGGCGGCGGAATGGGCGACTGTATGTCGATCTCGGTCAGCACCTCGACATAGTCGGAATCCGACAGCAAAAACTCCCCCCGCGGGGCCATCGCCCCGTGCGGCTTATAGAGCAGCGTCTTGCAGCCCCGCGCAACATCAGCGCTGGCATCGCTGTCATCCGGGTTCAGATAGCGGAACCAGATATCTTCATGCTTGCCGTTGCGGGTGACGGCCTGCACCTGAGCAAAATCGGCCCCGGCATCACGCAACGCCGTAACCATGGCGGCATCGTACCAGGCATCGACGATCAGCGGCGGCGCAATCTGCACCAGCCATTGCTGCAACCGATTGGGCACCACCGGCGGGGCGAAGATGGCCCCCATCACGCGCATCAGCGTCAACCGGTGTTTTTTAGATTCGATATATTGCGCCGAAGACCACACATTGTTGCGGATACGCCCCGGCACGCCAACGCGCGCCGACAAGGCCGCCGCCAGTTCAGCCGGGCTTGCTGGCACGGGCGGGGCGCCGCCCAGCCGCAACACTTCAGGGCCAAGGAAGGGGATCAGGCCCCCTGCCACCAGCCCCGCCTTAACGTGGTGCAGCGTATCCGTCACCCTTCCACCTTGCGGGCTTCAACCGTGATGGGCAGGCGTGTATCCAGCGGCATGTCGGGCAGTTCCAGCTTCCAGCCATTGTTAAGCAGAACCCAGCCACCCCACAGCGCGTCCGATTGCTGTTCGATGACGTGGGCCTCGAGATCCTTCTTGGGTACATAGGCTGAAAGCTGTCCGTTGCTGTGGCGGAAGGTAACCTTCATAAAACGCCTTTCTTCCTTGTCAGAATTCACGATCAGGTGCGGGCGAGACCATTTCCAGTTCATGCGCCCGCATCCCGACAATCATCCCCCGATCAATAAAATCAATCGAATAGATGTAATACCGTTGCAGGAATGTGCCGACTTCACGCACATAGCCAACGTCACCTTTCTCGATCAACGCATCACCAATGCGTTTACCGGGAAAGGTCCCGTCGTTACGGATGAATTTGCAGGCGCGCACTTTGTCGCCATCAAGGAAAACCGGCGGCCCATGCAATTCAACAATGTCGTCTTTTTCGCCAGCGATCATCCGTATGTCCTCGTTTTTAAGCGGCGGCAGGGGCCGGAATACAGGTGCGCGGCACCGGGCAAGCTTCCACACATTGCGGTTCGTCAAAGAAGCCTTTGCACTCGGTACATTTATCCGGGTTGATGGCGAAGGCATCGCCCTTTTGCTTAATCGCCTTGTTGGGGCACTCAAACTCGCACGAGCCACAGCCGGTGCAACGTTCTGCAACAATCATATAGGCCATTTTTCTCTCCCATTTAAAATGTGCCTTTTAGGCAATCGCCGCCGCACCATCCTGTCGCGAGGACAGGTACCAGGCCACAACGGCGGATTCGATATAGTCAAAGGCATAAGCATCGCTGACCACGATTCCAGCCTCGGCCAGTGTTTCACGCGGACGGCTGCCGATCTTGGCGCAAAGTACCGCACCAACGTCTTTTAATGCGGCAATCGTCGCAGCCAGCGCATCGCTTTCGCCCATACCATCACGGCAATAGGCATCGACCCGGCGCGTACCCGAAAAGCGCGCGCCATTACCATCGACTTCGTAAATCTGAAATTCCAGCGCGTGGCCAAAATGCTGATTGATCCGCCCGCCGCCCTTGGTTGCCACCGCGACCAGCGCGGTATCCTCGTTACGCATCCGGCCCAAGGCCCCTTCGGCTTTTTGTTTGGCGGCACGGCGGTCAGCCCGTTCAGTCTCGACCACCGCCAGATAAGCATCACGCTGCGCCGGATCAAATGCCGGCACTTCGCCAAGCTTGTCCATGGTGAATTCATCGCCGCGATCTTCACCAAGCAGACCGACCGCATCGGCACGGCACTGGCGGCAATGGCGCATCAGCTTACCGCCACTGCCCAGCGTATCCTGCAGCGCCTTCAGCTCGGCCGCACTGGGCCCACGCTGACCGGTCAGACCAAAATGGGTGCCATGGGCCGGATCGGAAATCAGCGGCATAATATTATGCAGGAAAGCGCCACGGGCACGCACCGCCGCATTCACTTCCTGCAAATGCGTATCATTAATCCCGGGGATCAGAACCGAATTCACTTTGACCAGAATGCCGCGTGCCGTCAGCGCCTCCAGCCCCGCCATCTGGCGCTCGTGCAAAATCTTCGCGGCGTCCAGCCCCGTCCAGCGCTTATGATTGTAGAAAATCCACGGATAGATCTTCGTACCAATTTCGGGATCAACCATATTAATGGTGATGGTGACGTGATCGACATTATATTCAGCGATCCTGTCGACATAATCGGGCAGCATCAAACCGTTGGTTGACAGGCAAAGCTTTAAATGCGGCAAAGCCTTAGACACCAGCTCGAAGGTGCGGAAGGTATTTTCCGCATTGGCCAGCGCATCGCCCGGCCCGGCAATACCCAGCACTGAAAGCTGCGGCACCGAAGCCGCCACCGCCATGACTTTACGCAGCGCCTCCTCAGGCGTCAGCTTTTCGCTGACCACACCGGGGCGACTTTCGTTCGAGCAGTCATATTTACGATTGCAGTAATGACACTGAATATTACAGGCCGGAGCCACCGCCACATGCATACGGGCAAAATAATGGTGCGCATCCTCGCTATAGCAGGGATGGTCCTTAATCTTGTCCCAGATCGCTGCCGGCACATCCCCCTCGCCCGCGTGCATGCCGCACGTTGAGGCGCCACCAGCAGCGTTGCACCCCTTAGGATCGGCTTTACGCTGCCCGACATTCCGACCGATATGTGACAAGGCGACAATCTGTTGAACCACGTTGCACCTCACTTGCATGCTGTACGCACCACGCCCTGCGCCTTAACGCGCTGCGACAACATGGGTTGCACGCACCGTGCCAACTGCGGCCCAGCGCCAACCGGCGGCATTTTGGCAATAGTTTGGCCCCAGGGCGCTGTCGCAATAACGACAAAGCCCGGACATAGCGCCAGACCGAGGGCAAGTTTCCGACATGTGCCCAACCGCACAGAGATGTCAGCCCTTGTCTGTTTCACAACAGAGAAAATGACCACAACACGGTGAAGAATGTCAGCAATGGCCGTAATCGGTACATTTTTGCATCCGGGGCACTCTGGCACGCTCGTTGCAGCATTGGGGGACAGGCGGGCCGAAAGGCTCATCCACGACCTTCGCGTTATCAATAAGGAGCTTTACGATGGCAGCGCTGCGACAGATCGCTTTTTATGGCAAGGGCGGCATTGGCAAGTCCACCACCAGCCAGAACACACTGGCCGCACTGGCCGAAATGGGCCAGAAAATTCTTATCGTCGGTTGCGACCCCAAGGCCGACTCCACCCGTCTTATCCTGCATGCCAAGGCGCAGAACAGCGTGTTGTCGCTTGCGGCCGAAGCGGGCAGCGTCGAAGACCTCGAGCTAGAGGATGTGCTCAAGGTTGGGTACCGCGACATCCGCTGCGTGGAATCTGGCGGGCCGGAACCAGGCGTTGGTTGCGCAGGCCGGGGCGTTATCACTTCGATCAACTTCCTCGAAGAAAACGGTGCCTATGACGGCATGGACTATGTCTCCTATGACGTGCTGGGCGACGTGGTCTGCGGTGGCTTTGCCATGCCGATCCGTGAAAACAAGGCGCAGGAAATTTATATCGTCATGTCGGGCGAGATGATGGCGCTTTATGCCGCTAACAATATTTCCCGCGGTGTTCTGAAATATGCCTCGACCGGCGGCGTGCGTCTGGGCGGGCTGATCTGCAACTCGCGTATGACCGACAAAGAGCTTGATCTGGCCGAAGCTCTGGCCAAGAAGCTCAACAGCAAGCTGATCCATTTCGTGCCGCGCGACAATATCGTGCAACATGCCGAACTGCGCCGCATGACGGTGCTGGAATATGATCCGGAATGTCAGCAGGCAGAAGAATATCGCCAGCTTGCCCGCAAGATCCATGAAAATGGCGGCAAGGGTACCATCACGACCCCGATCACCATGGAAGAGCTGGAAGACATGCTGATGGAATTCGGCATTCTCAAGCCCGAAGACGAAACCATTGTTGGTAAGGCCAAAACGGTCGCACCGGCTGCGTAAACATATTCTGGTCGGTTCCCATATCCGGCCCTTTACCGAAAAAGACCTGAACGTAAAAGCAGGAGTTTAGATTATGGACGCAGAAGCAAAGGCGGAACGCCGCAAGCTGGTCGCCGATGTCCTCGCCGAATATCCCGAAAAAACCGCGAAGAAGCGCGGTAAACACATCAACGTCTATGACGAAGGCAACTCCGATTGCGGTGTCAAATCCAACATCAAGTCGGTTCCGGGCGTGATGACGGTTCGCGGCTGCGCCTATGCCGGTGCGAAGGGCGTGGTATGGGGACCGATTAAGGACATGGTGCATGTCAGCCATGGCCCGGTGGGCTGTGGCCAGTATTCCTGGGGCCAGCGGCGCAATTATGCCAATGGCATCATGGGTGTGAATAGCTGGGTGGTGATGCAGGTCACCTCTGACTTTCAGGAAAAAGACATCGTTTTCGGCGGTGACAAGAAGCTGGATAAGGTGATCGACGAGATCGAAACCATCTTCCCGCTCAATCGCGGCATCTCGGTGATGAGCGAATGCCCCGTCGGCCTGATCGGTGACGACATCGAAATGGTCTCAAAGCGCAAGAGCAAAGAGATCGGCAAAGTGATTGCGCCGGTGCGCTGCGAAGGGTTCCGCGGCGTGTCGCAGTCGCTCGGTCACCATGTCGCCAACGACGTGATGCGCGACTATATGGTTGATCCGTCGGCCAAAAAAGAAGCGACGTTTGAACCCAGCCCCTATGATGTTCTGCTGGTCGGCGATTATAATATCGGTGGCGATGGCTGGGCCAGCCGCATGCTGCTTGAGGAGATGGGCCTGCGCGTCATCGGCCAGTGGTCGGGCGATGCCTCGGTCGCGGAAATCGAGAATGGCACCAGGGCCAAACTGGCGCTGATCCACTGCTATCGCTCGATGAACTATATCTGCCGCCACCTTGAAGAAAAATATCAGGTGCCATGGCTGGAATTCAACTTCTTTGGCCCGTCGCAGATTGCAAAATCCTTACGCGCCATCGCCGAGAAGTTCGACGATAAAATCAAAGAAGGTGCCGAGCGCGTTATCGCCAAGTATCAGCCGATGGTCGATGCTGTGGTTGCCAGGTACAAGCCGCGGCTTGAGGGCAAAAAGGTCATGCTTTATGTCGGTGGCCTGCGCCCGCGTCACGTTTCCGATGCTTACGGCGACCTTGGTATGGAAGTTACGGCCACGGGTTATGAATTTGCCCATGCCGACGATTATCAGCGTACCACCCATTACATCAAAGACGGCACGCTGGTGTATGACGATGCCTCGGAATACGAACTTGAGCGTTTTGCGCAAGGCTTAAATCCCGATCTGATCTGCTCGGGCATCAAGGAAAAATACGGTACACAGAAGCTGGGTTATCCCTTCCGCCAGCTGCATTCCTGGGACTATTCCGGCCCCTATCACGGCTATGATGGCTTTGCCATTTTTGCCCACGACATGGATCTGGCCGTCAACAACCCGGTGTGGAAGATGACCAAAGCACCGTGGAAAAAATCTGCGTAAAGGAGCCCGACCATGCAAACTGCTGATGACATCAAAGACCACTCGCGGCTTTTCAAAAATCCCGAATATCTTGAACTGTTCGAGAAGAAGAAAGAGTTTGAGTGCCCGCACAGCCCGGAAGAAATTGAAAAACAGGCTGAGTATATCAATTCGTGGGAATACCGCGAAAAAAATCTGGGCCGTCAGGTTCTGACCGTCAATCCGGCCAAGGCCTGCCAGCCGCTGGGGGCAATGTTCGCCGCGGTTGGCTTTGAAAAGACCCTGGCCTTCAATCATGGTTCGCAAGGCTGCACCGCCTATTTCCGGTCGCATCTGGCCCGCCACTTCAAGGAACCCTGCCCGGCCGTCTCAACCTCGATGACGGAAGATGCGGCGGTGTTCGGCGGTATGAACAACCTGATCGAAGGTCTGTCGAACGCCTACACGGTCTATAAGCCGGATGTGATCGCCATCTCGACCACCTGCATTGCCGAGGTTATCGGTGATGACCTGACCGCCTTCATTCAGAACGCCCGTGAAAAGGGCAGCATCCCGGCGGATTTCCCGGTTGCACAGGCTCATACCCCATCCTTCGTCGGCAGCCATATCAACGGCTATGACGCCACGGTCAAGGGTATGTTCAAGCTGTTCTGGGAAGGGGCCGAGCGTACCGAGAACGAGAGCATCAATATCGTTCCGGGCTTTGACGGCTTCTGCGTCGGCAACAACCGCGAACTCAAGCGGATGATGAACGCGTTTGGCCTGGAAACCACCATCATTTCCGACGCGTCTGACTTCTTCGACTCGCCGACCGATGGCCATTACAATATGTTCAACGGCGGCACGCCGATCGCGGCGGTCAAAGCCTCGATCAACGCCAAAGCCACCATTGCGATGCAGAAATACTGCTCGGTTGGTACATTGGAAATGGCCGCGGAAAAGGGTCAGCAAACCGCATCGTTCCATTATCCGATGGGCGTCGGTGCCACTGACGATCTCCTGATGAAGCTGTCGGAGATTTCCGGTAAGCCGATCCCGGAAAGCCTGGAAATGGAACGCGGGCGCCTGATCGACGCCATGGCGGATTCCTCAAACTGGCTGCACGGCAAAACCTATTCGATCTTCGGCGATCCCGATTTCGTCTATGGTATGGCGC
>JBAVPS010000327.1:0-3656 GCA_049693315.1 Rhizomicrobium sp.
GTGCAGTCCATCTAACCGGCTGTCCGATTGGCGTTGGATGGTTTGGCCTTAGCAAGCGAGGAAAGCATGACCCGTACAGTTAACGACGACGCGCTGGCGATCCTGTTTCGTGAGGCGCACACCTATAATGCCTGGACCGACAAACCGGTCAGCCCGACCATTGTGATGGCGCTGTACGATCTGATGCGCTGGGGGCCGACCGCCGTTAACGCCTGTCCGGCGCGGTTTCTGTTTGTGACCTCGCCCGAGGCCAAGGCGCGGCTCAAACCTTTTTTAAGCGAAGGCAATGTGGTCAAGACCATGGCGGCACCGGTTACCGCCATCATCGGTTATGATCTGGGCTTTGCCGAAACGCTGCCCCAGCTGTTTCCCCACAGCCCGGCGGCCAAAGACTGGTTCGCCGATCCGGTCATGGCCGAGGAAACCGCCTTTCGCAGCGGCACCCTGCAGGGCGGCTATTTCATTTTGGCGGCGCGGGCGCTGGGCCTCGATTGCGGGCCGATGTCAGGTTTCGATGCGGCGGGCGTCACCGGGGAGTTTTTCGCCGGGACTAAGATCAAGGCCAATTTCCTGTGCAATCTTGGCTATGGCACGCCCGAGGGCAAGCATCCGCGCGCCCCGCGGCTGGGCTTTGACGACGTGTGCAAGATCCTGTGATGCGAATTCTGGCTGTTGATACCGCGCTGGGGGCCTGTTCGGCTGCCGTGCTGAAAGAAGAGCAGGTTTATCGCCGTTTCGTTCCCATGGCGCGTGGTCACGCCGAAGCGCTGGCCCCGATGGTTGCCGATGTCATGGCCGAGGCGGGGCTGGACTATGCCGATCTTGACCGGCTGGCGGTAACGACCGGCCCCGGTACCTTTACCGGGCAGCGGATCGGTCTTGCCTTCATGCGGGCGCTGAAAGTTGCCACGGGCAAGCCGCTGAACGGGGTAACCTCGCTGGCGGCGATGGCGGCGCAGGCGCTGGCCGAAACAGATGCCGAAAATCAGGCCAAAACCTGTGCCGTGCTGCACGATGCCCGCCGCGACGAGGTGTATTTCCTGCTGGCGGGTGCGTGCCAAAGTGAACCAGAAGTGCTGGGCTTTGGTGCGGCGGTGGAGCGACTGAAATCGCTGCCCGGGCTGGTGCTGCCCGGGTTGGTGCTGGCCGGTACCGCGGCCCCGGCAGCCGCGGCGCTGCTGCCACAAGCGGTTTTAAGCCCGGTTACCGCCCCTGATGCGCTGTGGGTGGCCCGTCTGGCGGCTGATTCGCCGCCTGCGGCAGAAGCCCCCGCCCCGCTTTATCTGCGCCCGCCCGATGCCAAATTGCCCGGCGGCCTGCTGCCGGATGCGGCCCGGCCCGCATGATCCGGCTGATCGACCCATCACAGCCTTTGTCCGGGGCCGAGGCCGAAACTCTGGCGCAGATTCAGGCGGCCTGCCACAGCGACCGCTGGAGCGCCGGGTTCCTTGCCGATCTTTTGGGGCAGGACGGCTGTTTTGCCTGTCTTGCCGGGGCGGCCGATGGCTTTATTCTGGTTCGTGTTGCCGCTGAAGAAGCGGAGATTCTCACCTTTGGGGTGATGGACGCGTGCCGCCGTCAGGGTATCGGGCGGGCTTTGCTCAAGGCTGCCGGGGTCCGGTCCGCCGTGCTGGGGGCCAGTCAGATGTTCCTTGAGGTCAATGTGACCAACGCCGCTGCCCTTGCGCTTTACGCCCAAATGGGCTTTAGCGAGGCTGGCCGGCGCACCGGATACTACCGTGACGGCAAAAATATTGCGCAGGATGCTCTTGTCTTACGGGCGTTCCTGCCTTTACCTGAGGTAAAACAGCTTACAGTGACCCCGCTGGATAGCGTTCAAGCAGACGGCCTAGTGCCACAAGGGCGTGATGAAATGGTAACGCGGATCGAACAACTCTGCATCGACAAGGGTTTGCGCATGACCGAACAGCGCCGCGTCATTGCGCGCGTGCTGTCCAAGGCGGCGGATCACCCCGATGCCGAGGAACTGTATCGGCGTGCAGCCGCGCTCGATCCCAAGATCTCCATCGCCACCGTCTATCGCACGGTTAAGTTGTTCGAGGATGCCGGGATTCTTGAACGCCATGATTTTCGTGATGGTCGTTCGCGCTACGAGGAAAACCCCGAATCCCACCACGATCATCTGATCGATGTGCAGACCGGTCGGGTGATCGAATTCCGCGACGAAGAAATCGAAAAATTACAGCGGCGCATTGCTGAGGAGCTGGGGTTCGAGCTGATCGATCATCGCCTTGAGCTCTATGGCACGCCCAAGAAGCCGCGCTGAAACAGACGCTATGAATAAAGTTCGGGCCGCTGCGGTCGCTGTCTTTTTTGTTCTGATGGTGTTGTTTGCTGCTATTTGGCAAGGCACCTCGGTCAAATTCAAATGCCGGCGGCGTAAGAAATTCCCCCAGAAATTCCATAAAGTCTGGTGCTGGCTGTTCCGCATCCGTGTGCGCGTCATCGGCAAGCCTGCCGGTAAGGGCGTGCTGCTGGTGGCCAATCATCAGTCCTATCTCGACATTCCGGTGCTGGGTTCGACATCGCGCATGGCTTTTGTGTCGCGCCACGATATCGCCAACTGGCCGATGGTCGGCATCATGGTGCGCTTACAGGAATCGGTGCTGATCGAACGCAAGAAGCGCGGTAAGGTCGGCGAGCAGATGGATGCCATTCGCGAGCGCCTGGAAGCGGGCGAGTCGGTGGCGATCTTTGCCGAAGGCACCACCTCGGCCGGTAATGGGGTGCAACCCTTCAAAAGTTCGCTGATGGCGGCGGCGGTCGGTGATGGCACCGACACCACGGCCGGGCACAGCTTTGTCATTCAGCCGGTTTCGATCGCCTATGTCGGCCATCATGGCCTGCCGATCGGTTATGAAGACCGCGACCATTGCGCCTGGATCGGCGATGCCGATCTGGTGCCCCATGTCTGGAGTCTGCTGAAAGGCGGGCCGGTCGATGTGGTGGTGCAGTATCACGAACCGATCCGCTATACCCCCGGCGACCGGAAAGAAGCCGCTAAGCTGGCCGAGGATGTGGTGCGCGCGGGCCTGTTGCGGGCCCCGGCATTGTGGCGCGGCGCAGTGGCCTGAAATCCTGCAGCATGCCCGTTTGGCTTTTTTTAAGATCTTGCACCGCGGCCCCGTAAGGGGTGCCCCAAAGACCGCCCCAAAGACTGACCTATGAAAAAACTCTATATCAAGACCTATGGCTGCCAGATGAATGTCTACGATTCCAACCGGATGACAGACGTATTGGCACCGCTGGGTTTTGTTCCGACCGATACATCGGATGATGCCGAGCTGATCATCCTCAACACCTGCCACATCCGCGAAAAGGCGGCCGAGAAGGTGTTTTCCGAACTGGGCCGCTTGCGTCTTCTCAAAGAAGCCCGCGCCGCCGAAGGTAAGAAGACCGTGCTGGCGGTGGCTGGCTGTGTGGCCCAGGCCGAGGGCGAGGAAATCGCCCGCCGCCAGCCCGCTGTCGATCTGATCGTCGGGCCACAGGCCTATCACCGCCTGCCCGAAATGCTGGCCAAGCTGGCCCGCGATGGCGGTACGGCGCTTGATCTCGATTTTCCGGCGGTGCCCAAATTCGACACCCTGCCCGAGGCGCGCATTACCGGGGCGACGGCGTTCCTGACTGTGCAGGAA
>JBAVPS010000328.1:0-4527 GCA_049693315.1 Rhizomicrobium sp.
GTCTTCGTTAAAGGCATCAGTGACACCAATCGAGACCGTGATCGAGCCCAGCACATCGCCGGTGGACTTCTTAACCAGTTTCCGTTTTTCAATGCTGGCGCGGATCTGGTTGGCCAGATTGATGGCGTCGTCGATTTTGGTATGGCGCAGAATAATGGCGAATTCCTCGCCGCCATAGCGGGCGGCGGTGTCGCGGCCTTTAATGTTTTCCGAAATGCTCGCCGCCACCAGCCGCAGCACCTGATCGCCGGTTTGATGACCCCAATTATCATTGAATTTCTTAAAGAAATCGATGTCACACATCAGAAGTGCCATCGGTTCGGCCCCCTCGCGCATATCCTTGAGGGCGTTATCCAGCTCGCGGTCAAAGGTTTTGCGGTTGGCAATGCCGGTCAGTGCGTCGGTGCCGGATTCCTTGCGCACGGTGGCCAGCTGTGCCCTGAGGTCGGTAATCTGGCGGGCCGAGTGTTGCAACTCGTCTTCCAGATCCTTGGTTCGCGCTTCCATGGTGCGGGTGGCACCGATCAGCCCCTCGATCAGCTCATGCAGTACGGCGGGCGTGGGGGCGGCGGCCAGGCCGCCGGTGGCATCCGACAGGGTCTTGCCAAATTCCCCGGCGTCTTTGCCCGCGTCGCTGATCCGGCCCATAACATGGTCGATGGTCAGGCCCAGATTGGTGCTGCACATTTCGAGCGCTTTGGCAGTGCGTTCCGCCCCTAGGGTGTTTTCCCTCAGACGGTGCAACATCTGGGGGGTAAAGGGCTCGCCTGCGGCGATGGCCTCGTCGATCCGGCGGATGATGGCCGAATTGCTGCCTGCGGCGTAGAAATAAAACAGCTCGTAATTTTCGGGGACGGGGATGACGCTATACTGACCCATCATGGTGATCGCGGTCTGGGCCAGTGACAGTTCCCTTTGATGCACCATTTGATAGCCTACCAACCCACATTGCACGGTTACGTTTACCAAGCGTACTTTTATGCACCATTTGGTAAAGAAACGTTAGCAGAAACCAGAAAAAGCGGAACGATTGTTCCGCTTTTCCGGGAAAAAATCTGCAATGTGAAAAGGCTTCAGGCTTCAGGCTTCGTCAGCCGTCGCGGTGATAACCGGTGTGTCGGTTGCCGGTTCCGCGGTCTTTTCCGTGGCTTTCTTGCGCGGGCGGCTCGGCCTTCTGGGCTTCTTGGCCGGGGCGGCTTCGGCAACCGGGGCGCTGGCATCGTCGGTTACCGCTACAGCGGCATCCTGTGATCTGGTTTCCGGCGTTGTTTCGGCAGCCTTCTTGCGCGGGGCGCGACGGGCACGCGGCTTTTTCGCTTTGGTTTCGGTCACTTCGACGCTCGGCGCGGCATCGTTGGCGGCGGTTACCGGCACAGCCTGGACCACCGGCTCGACAATGGTGGTCTCGGCAATAACCGGTGCCACAGTCTGAACAACGGGCTCAGGGGCTTGGGCAATAACCGGGGCGGGGTGCGGCACCACTACCGGGGCCACGGCCTTGATTTCGACCGGCTTCTTTTCCACCGGCTTTTGCGCATGTTTTTGCACCGGCTTGGATGTGGGCTTTTCGGCAGGCTTCTTCTCGACCAGCTTGGGCAGCGGCACCGGGCGCAGCAGGAAGGCGGGCAGCTGGCTGATATCGGGTTTTTCCGGTTCCAGCCACTCGCGGCGGTTATAGTCGCGATACGACTGCTTGGATTTGCCCTGCATGTTCTGCTCCGGACGGTTATGGACGGGTTTGCTCGGTATGGGTTTTACCGGTGCGGCCTGCACCTTTGCCTGCTGTTTAACCGGGGCCTGTGGTTTGACAGACGTCGGGGCAGCTTCTGCCCGTTCCGGCCGTGACCAGTCTTTTTTGGGCTGGCGTTCCTGCGCCTTGGGGCGCTCCTGGGCACCGGGCTTGGCCGGTTCCATCGCGGCCATCTGGCCATGCGGCTTAACCGGATATTCGCGGTGCTGGCGATCGCGGTCACGACCACGTTCGCGGCCCCGGCCACGCTCCCGTTCGGGACGGGCCGGGCGGTCCTGTACCGCTTCGGCCAGACCCTCCAGCACGCGGCGTTCCAGTTTGGATTTGGTCAGCTTTTCGATGTCGTCAACATATTTGTTGTCACGCGGGGTGACCAGCATGAAGGCGGCACCATGGCGACCGGCCCGGCCGGTGCGCCCGATACGATGGACGTAATCGTCGGAATGGAACGGTACGTCAAAATTGAAGACATGGCTGACATCAGGAATGTCGAGGCCACGGGCCGCCACATCCGAAGCGACGAGCAATTGCAGCTCGCCCGACCGGAAGGAATCCAGCGTCTTGGTGCGCAGGGACTGGTCAAGATCGCCGTGCAGCGGCGCAGCATTAAAGCCGTGTTTTTTCAGCGAACGGGCGACGATATCGACATCATGTTTACGGTTGCAGAACACGATGGCATTTTTGATTTCGCCCGCTTCAATAATCAGTCGCCGCAACGCCTCGCGCTTGGCCCAGTCATTGGCCGGTACTTCGACCAGCATCTGAACGATGTTGGAGGCGGTGGTGGCAGGGCGGGCAACTTCGATGCGGGCCGGGTTCTGCAAAAACTGCTCGGTCAGGCGGCGGATTTCCGTCGGCATGGTGGCCGAATAGAACAGCGTCTGACGGGTGAACGGGATCAGCTTGCAGATGCGTTCGACGTCGGGGATAAAGCCCATGTCGAGCATGCGGTCGGCTTCGTCGACCACCAGGATCTGCACCTGGCTCAGCATCAGCTTGCCGCGTTCGAAATGGTCCATCAGGCGGCCCGGCGTGGCAATCAGAATGTCGGCGCCCCGGTCCAGCTTGCGGTCCTGCTCCTCAAACGAAACGCCACCAATCAGCAGCGCCATCGAGAGCTTGTTATATTTGGTGTATTGATCGAAGCTTTCAGCGACCTGTGCGGCCAGTTCCCGCGTCGGCTCCAAAATCAGCGAGCGCGGCATGCGGGCCTTGGCCCGGCCCCGCGACAACAGCTCGATCATCGGCAGCGCAAACGAAGCGGTCTTGCCGGTACCGGTCTGGGCGATACCAATCAAATCGCGCCGTTGCAGCGCGTAAGGGATGCCCTGGGCCTGAATGGGGGTCGGTGTTTTATAACCGGCTTCGGTAATGGCCTGTAGCAGACTGGACGAAAGCCCCATGCTGTCGAAGCCGGGTGTCAAATCTGCCGGCACGGCATTGTCTACAGTTACTGTCTGAGTTTGGTTGGCCGGGATTACGGCGGCTTCTGCCGGGATCTCTACGGTCGCGCCGGCCTCAATGCCGGTTTCGGGTTCAGTGTTCAAACGCGCTCCTTAAGCGGGCGCGTTTTAGCGCCCAAACCGTCCGGATTGACGGCTTTTTTCCAGATACGCTGCGCTCATAGGAGCCAGCCCCGTTAAAGTCAAGCAGCCCCGGCCAAACATGGTTTCCACAACTTGGCGGATGGTTTCGCCAAGCTTTAAGCCACACCGGATTAACTTACTATCGTGAGTAGCATTTTGGTGACGCTGACCACCACAAAAAGCGCGAAAACCTTGTCCAGGGCTTTTTTGCGTGCGGTTGTGGCGTGGGGGGCAACGAACAGCGCCGCCAGAAACATCACCGGTGCCATGACACCCGCCATCGCCAGATTGAGGTAGCCCAGCGAATGCTGCGGCAGGCCAAGCGCGCCCTGTCCGATCAGCACCAGAACCCCGGCACCGATCAGGCCGATGGCGCAATCCCATTCGGCACCCTGGCGGGGGGCTTCGCGTAAGCCCAGACGGGTTAACAGCCGGGCGCCATAGGCACTGGCGCCAATGCCGGTTGCTCCGCCGAGAAATCCGCCGATCAGGCCACCGCCGATCCACCAGCCGGGGGCAAGATCTTCGCGCACGGTTTTGCCATCACGCAGGAAAACCAGAAGGCCAATCGCCAACAGGGCCAACAGGGCAAACAGCCCGGCCCCGGCCAGCGGCGGCAACCATAACAATGAGAAGGCCCCAACTCCGCCGCCGACGGCAGCGGGCACCACACGCCAGCTGGGCCACCAGCTCGTGCCGGATTTGTGGTGGTGGCAATACAGCGCCGCGGCAGCGGGCGTCATGGCAGCCAGTGCCGTTGCGACCGCCACAGTAAAGCGGATCTCTGCCGGAACGTGAAAATCGCTCAGCACAACATAAAGGGCCGGGACCAGCACCAGCCCGCCGCCAATGCCCAATGTGCCCGCGGCAAGGCCAGCCAGCGCTGCCGCCAGCATCAGCCCCAGCGCCAGAATACCCGGCCCGGCGGCCCCCTGCAGCCCCAGACTTTGCACTATCGACGACATATCCATCTTGGCCTCGCGAAAATGTGGCACCTGAAAGTGCAGCACCATCCTTGCACCCGGCGTCAAATGCAAGGATGCTGCTGCCAAAAAAGGGGGGAGAATATGAACCGTCGTCATCTCTTGACCGGGGCCGCGCTTCTGGCCTTATGTCCGGGTTTTAAGGCCTTTGCCGCCACGGCGGGGCCGGAAAATGCGGTGAAGCGAACAAGCGAATTTGATGCGACGC
>JBAVPS010000329.1:0-4597 GCA_049693315.1 Rhizomicrobium sp.
ACCGCGAACAGCGGCGCGCCGACCAGCTGGGGCAGGGCCTCGTCGGCGACCTTGCGCCAGCGCCCGATAGCCCCGGCCTTGTTCTCGACCAGATCCCATTTATTGATGGCAAAGACCACGGCGCGACCTTCGCGGGCGATCAGATCGGCAATAATCAGATCCTGTTTCTCGAAGGCCTTGCCCGCTTCCAGCATGACCACGACGCAATCGGAAAAGCGCACCGCTTCCAGCGTCGAACCAATCGACATTTCTTCCAGCGTGTGACCGGCAACGCGGGCCTTTTTGCGCAGGCCCGCCGTATCATGCAGTAAGATGGTGCGGTTGCCCGCTTTCCATGGCATGGCGATGGCATCGCGGGTGATACCGGCTTCCGGTCCGGTCAGCGAACGCTCTTCACCCAGAATGCGGTTGAACAGGCTCGACTTGCCGACATTGGGGCGGCCGATAATCGAGATGCGTAAGGGCTTTTCTTCTTCTTCGGCGGCAGCCTCAGCCTCTTTTTTGTCGGCATAGGGTTGCAGCGCTTCGACCAGTTCGAGAAAGCCCAGGCCATGTTCGGCCGACATAGTCACCGGTTCGCCATAGCCCAGCTTCCACGCCTCGTGGGCCGAGAAAGTGGCGTTGCGGCTTTCGCATTTGTTGGCCACCAGCACCACCGGCTTGCCGAGGCGGCGCAGCGAAGCACCGACCATTTCGTCAGCCGCAGTGACGCCTTCGCGCCCATCAATAACAAACAGGCACAGATCGGCCTTGTGGGCGGTACGGATGCTGCCTTCGGCCATACGGGCCGTCAGGCTGTCCTTGTTCGAATCCTCGATCCCGGCGGTGTCGATCAGCGTCATTTCCAACCCGTCAAGGTTGGAGGGGGCTTCGCGGGCATCGCGCGTAACGCCGGGCGTATCGTGCACCAGCGCAAGCCGGCGGCCGACGAGTTTATTGAACAGCGTGGACTTGCCGACATTGGCCCGTCCAACGATGGCGACCATCAAAGTCATCGAGGGAACCTTTACATGCGCAGCCGGAAACGAGTGCGAGAGCGGGTTTTCCGGCAGATTGCGCGATAACACAATAAAAATAATCGGAAAACCGCTTTTGCTGGCGGTTCTCCGATCTCAGACACGGTAAAGATACCTAAGAATAAAGCCGTCTTGCCTGAAAGTATGACTTTATTCCTGTATGATAGGGCTTATTTCAGCGCCACCAGATCGGCATCGTTGGTCAGGACATAGACCATGTTGTTGGCGACGATCGGCGCGATGAAGGTGCCGTCAGGAATATCAACCTCGCCCATCAGTTTGCCGGTATAGGGCGAAACGGACATCATCTTGCCGCCCGAGGAGACCAGCAGCAGCCGGTTGGAAGCCAGCACCGGACCGGACCAGGTGACCGGATCGCTGCCCGGATCCGTCGGATCGGTCAGTTTGGGCATCTCGGTCATCCATTTGACCCGGCCCTCTTTACGGGTCAGGCACAGAAGCTGGCCGTCGCTGTTCAGGACATAGAGGTAGTCACCGGCCACCCACGGGGTTTGAATCCCGCCAATATCACGGGTCCAGGCCCGTTCACCGCTGTCGATGGCGACGGCGGCCATGACGCCGGAATGGCTGATGGCGAAGACCATGTCGCGGTCGATCACCGGGCGGGCGGCGATATCATCCAGCGTCGACAACGCCGTGGTGTTGCCGGTGCGGGTGAGCATATCGCTCCAGGCCGGGCGGCCGTTTTGCACGCGCATGGCATAGAGTTCGCCCGAGGTGTAGGGAATGACCACAAACTGGCCGGAAACTGCGGCGCTGGTGCTGACCAGAATACCGGCCGTTTCGGTGATACCCTGATGGTCCCACAGCTCGCGCCCGTCATCGGCGGCGTAAGCATGGAAGTGATTATCCTGCGAGGCGACGAAGACGCGCCCGCCATTGGCAATTGGGGCATCCGATATCGGCACGCCAAGGTTGGTCGTCCACAGCTGCTTGCCGCTGGCGGCATCCAGTGCGATCAGATCGCCGAAACCGTCGGAAACAAACAGCTTGCCGTTATCAAAGGCAATCCCGCCACCAAAGCCCTTGGTGGCGTCGATGCGCTTGTCGGTACCGAACAAACCAAAGGTCAGAATATTGCTGACAGAACGATAGCCCTGCGGCGCAACACTTTTTTTCCAGATACGTTTGCCGCTGGTCGCGTCAAAGGCAGAAATCTGCGCCTCGGCGTCCATGGCATAGATCCGGCCAGCCCCGACCACCGGTGCGGCGGTCAGGCGTGACGCTGTGCTGGAGCCGGTACCGGCATCCTCGGACCAAACCCTTTTGAGCGGGCCCGTGGCCGACAGATGGTACATCGCGCCCGAGGCGTAACCGCCCTGGGTCGGCCATTCGGCATTGACGTAGGGTGACGGCAGCTGCACCGGCAGATCCTTGATGGTGGCATCGGGCGTCACCGCCTCGTTCAACGCCATCACCGGCACGCGGGTGCCTTTAAGCTTGGAAACACGCCCGCCGCCATCAAACCAGCTGCTCAAGGTATCGCAACCACCCAGCATCATGCCCGTGATGGCCAGGACCGTCAGTACGCTTAAAGTACGCGTTTTCATTTCTTCGCCTGATCCTTTTGGGCTGCCTGAGGGGCAGTCGCCTGGGGTTGTGCTGGCTGTGCGGTCGCTTTGGCTGCGTCGGGATCAACCGGCAGGGTGCCATAATCACCAACGCCGTTGCGCATCAGGGTGGTCATCGCTTCGGCGCGCTGACGGATGGCATCGGGCGCATCCTTGTCCTTGGCCAGGGCGGTATACCCGGTGAGCGACTCTTTCAGCCGGCCATCGCGGAAATCGACATAGGCGAGAATCTCACGCGCCATGAAGCGCCAGCCTGATTTGTCGGTGTTGATCGGGGCGAGCAGCTCCTGCAGGTCGGATCGGGACGAGCTTTCGGACATTGCCCACGCTGCGCGAACGCGCGCGGTCTGGCCCAGCTCATCGTCATTCTTGTCGGCGATTTTCTTATACAGGGCAATGGCTTCGGCTTTTTTGCCGCTTGCCAGCAGGGCGTTGGCCTCGGACAGCTCCGCAGTCACGGCATAGCCGTGGGGTGCCGTTTTGGCGATCTGGGCGAAGTCGCTGATCGCGTCCTTGGTCTTGCCGCCATTGGCGCTTTCGATGGCCTGCACGAAGGATGCTGAAGCTTTTTGAATCTGGGATGCATGATAATGCTGCCAGACCTTATATCCGGCCACAGCGATGATCAGCACGGCCACGGCAGCGATGACATAGTCACCATACTGCTTCCACAGCTTTTCCAGCCGTTCGCGGCGAACATCCTCTTCAACTTCGCGGAAGATATCGGACACGGAACTTAACCCTTTCGCGTGAGTGACGGATACAATCGAATACAATCAAGGCGCTCACTGAAGGCCTTGTGCCTTGAGCGGGCATGTTAATTAACCCGCGCGCGGGCTAATGGCAACGGAGGGGCTATGCCTTACCATGTTTTTACCGCTCGAAAACGGCCTTCATGACTTAAGTTTTAATCCTTTACCCCGCTTGCAGGCTGCCCGGCCCGGTGGAAAGTCAATTTATGGGCCGGGGTGGGCTTGGCAAGGATGGCGGCCCGCAGGGCCCGGCGAGGTTACGGTTTACCTTACAGGGAAATTTGGCCCATAGTCCGCGTTATCCGGTGGTGGCGAATCGCGCCAGCCCGGAAAATTGCAGAATTCTAAATGAGGATGTCATGAAGCGCTTTCTGGTTACCGCAGCCGCCATCTGGGCGGCTTCCCTGGCGGCTTCTTTCAGTGCGGGTAATGCGGCATCCTTGGGCGGTGCGCAGATTTCGGGGGCGCTCAGCGTCGATTATTCCCGCGCCCGCAGCGAGGGGGAAGGGGCCCATAGCTTCGGCGCGGAAGGTTCTGTGCTGGCGTCCTTCGGCAATCCCGGTCTCAATGTTCAGCTTGATGTCGGTGGCGACCGCCTGCGTATTGAAGGTGAGAATACCGACGGCTGGAGCGGCGCGCTCGATGGTTTCTGGCGTGACAGCAAAGGCAGTTTCGGTTTTACCGCCGCCCATGGCGTGCCCGAATGGGCCGATGGTGTGCACAGCCAGAGCTATGGTCTGTTTGGTGAATGGTATTTCTGGCCAGAACTGACGCTGCGGGCCAAGGGCGGCTGGACCTCGCTCAATGAGAGCGACGGCAAGAGCACGGGCGGCTTTGCCGGTGTTGCGGCAGAATATTACTTCATTCCCGATCTTGGGCTGTCGCTGGGTGGTGATTACACCTCGGTTGAAGGTCTGAATGTCCGCGAAAGCCATGTTGCGGCGGAATATCTGTTCTTCCGCGATTTTCCGCTCAGTCTTAGGGCCTCCTATGACTATCAGAAATTCGGCCAGACCAATGTCAGCGCCTATATGTTTCGCCTGAAATATCGCTTTGGCGCGTCCGGTGCGCTGGTTACGCTCGACCGCAGTGGCCCGGCGGTGTGGACCGGCGCTTCGCCGCTGTTCTGATGTTGTGTTTGGCCGCAATGCTCCGCGTAAAAGGGACAACACTTTTACGCGCGGTGCGTCTGCGCTAACGCAAAATACTCCAGGCATAAAAAAGCCGCGCACCGAAA
>JBAVPS010000330.1:0-4496 GCA_049693315.1 Rhizomicrobium sp.
GGCCTGGGCCGAGGCGGCGAAGATCTGTGATGAAGATGTCGAAATCTGCCACCGCATCGGCGAGAACGGCCTCAAAATCTTCCGCGAAATTGCCGCGATGAATAACGGCAAGCTCAATGTGCTGACCCATTGCAACGCGGGCTGGATCGCCTGTGTCGACTGGGGCACGGCGCTGGCCCCGATTTATATGGCCCATAACGAAGGCATCGACGTCCATGTCTGGGTCGACGAGACCCGGCCACGCAATCAGGGCGCCTCGCTCACCGCGTTCGAGCTGGGGGCCCATGGCGTGCCCCATACCATCATCGCCGATAATGCCGGTGGCCTTTTAATGCAGCAGGGCAAGGTCGATGTCTGCATTGTCGGCACCGACCGGGTGACCCGCAATGGCGATGTCGCCAATAAGATCGGCACCTATCTCAAGGCACTGGCGGCCTATGACACCGGCGTGCCGTTCTATGTCGCGCTGCCGTCGACCACCATCGACTGGGATATGGCCAAAGGGACCGACATTCCGATCGAAGAACGTTCTGCCGATGAAGTCTTGAAAATGCGCGGGCGGCTTGACGGCAAGGTCGTCACCGTGGATATCGCCGCCCCCGGCAGCGGTGCCGCCAACCCCGGCTTCGACATCACACCGGCACGCCTTGTCACCGGCCTGATCACCGAAGCAGGTGTCTGCGCTGCATCAGAAGCCGGATTGAAAGAGTTGTTCGGCACCGAACATTAACACCACAGGCCCGGCCTAGGGTCAGGGCCTAATGTGCGCTGCCGCGCCGGTCAGCCAGCGCGGCCAGCACCGCATCGGCCTTATCGAACGCGCCCATGTCCCGCAGCACATGGGCGGCCTGCATCCAGGGCTGCGCCTTGAAGGTGCAGGTCATGTCTTCGTCACGGGCGCTGTCGAGCCACGCCACCAGCGCGGCAAGCGGCACATCCTCGTCCGCCAGACGCTGATAGATGAAACCGTCCAGCACCACGGCATTGGTGGCAGCCCCCTCCACCGCTGGCCCGACCGGTGCGGTAAGCAGCGCCTCGTCAATATCGACAAAGGCCGCCGCCGCCCGGCGCAAATTGAGGGCCCCGACAAATTCAGCCGTATGATTGAGGCACAGACCAGCGCCAATCTGAGCCGCTTTCAGGCGCAGCGCTTCCTCGCCGGGGGCACGGAAGCGGCCATCGCGGCAGCGCAAGCCCCGCCCGATGATGGCGGCAGTGAAATCCGCCTGACCATCAATGCGGCAGCCATCGGTCAGCCAGACATCGCCGCCGACATCGATCCCGGCACATTCCAGCGCGATGGCACCGGGATTGTGGAACCAGCCGCCGTCACAACTGAGATTAAGCCCAATGCAAGCCTCGGCCAGATCGACCTGACCATGGAAATGGCAGGGGTGGCGCTCGACCACCGCGCGGGTGCCGAAGGCTGCCGGTTGCTGCCAGTCATAGCGCTTGTCGTTGAGCAGCACCTCGCCCGCGATCGTGGCGGCGCGGGCGCACAAAGCCTTGCCGGATTCGGGGCTGAAAATCCCCCCGGCGCAAATCAGATTACCGCCGATGTCCGCCTGCATCAGATTGATCGAGCCGGCGGCATGAAAGCCATCGGCCAGCATGACATCGTTACCAACTTTAAGCGCCGAAGCGGCCAGCGAACAACCGAACAACCGCTCGGCCGCCAGCATGAAGGCCGACCAGCACTCAAAGCGCCCGCCGCGGGCATCCAGCCGGTTGCGGATCGATGCGTCGCGCAAATCAAGCCCGCCAAGCGCGAAGAAGCCACGACCAACGCACAGGCTGCCCTCGATCACCGCCCGCTGGGCCGAGATCGAATGCAGATGGGTGCCGTCAAAGCCGAGGCTGCGGGTGTGGGCGTCGCGCAGTTTGACATGGCCGACAATGGCGCTGTCGCGGATGATGAGCGGGGCGAGCACCTCGCACCCCTCCAGATTGAGGTCGCCATGCACCACGGCATGGGACAGCACCAGCCCCGAGCCATGCAGCGGCCACGGCGCCATGCCTTCGGCCCAGCGTGCCCCGGTAATCAGGCTGTACAGCACCTGAGCCCGGATGGCGCAGGCCGCCAGCGGCCCGGTGTAAATGCCGGTTTCGGACAGCCAGGGAAATGCCAGCGCCTGGCACGGCAAATCGATACCGGTGAGATCGGCGAGCGGCTCCCAGCGGCGACCTTCGCGGGCGGCCGCCACCAGCCGTTCTTCGGCGGTGCTTAGTCGTGTATCCGTCCCGACAGAGCCAAAAGGAAGCAGGTCGCGTCGATCCATTGCACTCTCCGGGTACGGGTTGCGTCAGACAACATACCACAAATTGTGAATGGCAACGGATACAATTATATCAGGCAGAAACGTCGATTAATGCCCCTCCGCGCCGAGGCTGGCCGCAATCAGTTCAGCCTTGGCGGCGGCAAATTCCTGCTCGAATGTCGGATCGGCAAACAGACGCACCGCAATGGCGGTCCCCAGAGCCTGCCCGGCGATGATATCGCTGCGATAGTGCACCGCACAGATCACCCGGTTTTCGGCATAGTCGGCAGCGCGCGCCAGAATGGCGTCCGCCTTTTGCGGCACCAGCCGGGCCAGCACCACGCCCATGCTGTAGGCCATGGTGGTATGGCCACTGGGATAGGAGGTCAGCGGTTCGTCGTTACGCGAACAGGGCTTCAGCGCAGCATCAACCACCCAGGGGCGCGGGCGTTTGAAATAGCCCTTGCCGCTATCGACAATCGCCACCTCGGTATCGCGAATATCATCAAACAATTTGGCGGTTGCCGGCAGCCTGGCCAGATCGAACCCCGGCCCCATCACCCCGGCAAAAGCCGCCACCGATTTGGTCTTGCCATCGGCACCGGCCACGGCCTGACGGCCTGTGCCTGCGGCGGCTTGCACCCGCGCCACTTCGGCCAGATCAGCCTTTTCTGCCGTACTGCCGGCGACAGGCGGGGCAGGCAAAATTTCAGCCGCCACGATCTGGCTGGTGACCGCGAAAGGTGCCGCCCCGGCTGGGGCCATCACCGCCGCGAAGTATACTGAGGATATAAAAGCGATTTTATGCATCATTCCCGTCCTCATAATTTGGCTTTCAGGGTGAACTGAACACTGCGCGCGGCCTGAAAATAATACTGATCGAGGCTGGAGCCGCGGCTGGCGAGATCTTTGACCGATGTCCCCGAAGGCGCACTGTCATTAATGCTCATGCTGACAATGCTGCGATCATCAAACAGATTATTGACACCGATCTTGGCTTCGAAATTTTCAAAGCTGTAACCAACGGTCAGATTAACCGTGCTATAGGCGCCAAGGTGATAGAAAGCACTGCCACGATACCCGGCGGCACCGGCAGAAACCCCGTTGGCGTCCACATGTGCACTGTCAAGATATTGCTGGCCCACCGTCTTATCGACCAGTGAGAAGTTGATCCCGTTCCATTTGTAAATCAGGCCTGCCGCGGCGGTCCACAGCGGCGCATTGTTGAGCTGCAAGCCATCGGATTTGGCCGAATTGAGCGAACCATTGCCAAACAGCATCAGACCATCGAGCCAGCCCGCATCACCGAACAGCCCGGCGAAGCTATAGGTCGCCTCACCCTCAACACCCTTGTAGATCGCCTTGCCGGTATTAAGCGCACAATATTCACCGGACGAACCACCGATCGTCGCGCAGCTGACATAGCTGTAGTTGTTATTGACCCCGATGTAATAGAGATCGGCATCGAACGAGAAATTATCGGCGTAATAGACCGTACCAATCTGATAGTTGGTGGTGGTTTCAGCGGCAGGAAAGCTGGCCACCGGTCCCTTTTGCTCGAACACCGAAATGTCGGGCACATAAATACCTTGAGCATATTGGAAATAGCTACTCCAGCTGTCACCCAACCGGTAATTGGCGGTCAGGAATGGCAACGCCCGCGAGGTAACAAAATGGTCCGGGCCGGAATAGGCCACCGGCGGTTTGGAGCCGGAGATCACCGGCGCGCTGATGCTGTGCGTCCAGTCAATATATTTGAAACCGGGGGTAATGGTCAGATCACTGGTCGGCTTGATATCGATTTCGACGAAGGGCTGATATTGCAGCCAGCCGGAATGTTCCAGATAGCCCACGCCCGATTTTCCGTTATAGGTCGTGCCT
Organism: Rhizomicrobium sp.; assembly: GCA_049693315.1. Lineage (GTDB taxonomy): Bacteria > Pseudomonadota > Alphaproteobacteria > Micropepsales > Micropepsaceae > Rhizomicrobium. Next base: position 4,140 of record JBAVPS010000330.1, read on the forward strand.
TTCTTGGTATTGGTGTCGGCATAATTCCAGGCACTGTCAAAGGGATCGCACCCGGCGGCAAAACATTTGGTGATGTCGAAATAATAGCGCTGGCGATTAGTGGCGGACCCTTCCGTCCATAACCCAAGCCGCACCTGGCCACGGACCAGCCCATAATCATAGTCTTTGCTGATACGCAGAATATTACCCCAGACGCGATAGGCATTGAGTTTGGTATAGCCGGGAATGTCGCTGGCATACTTCGTCCCGCTCACCTTGGTACCAAGTCCGTCGGTAACGCCGGCGGTGATTTCAGCCATAGTCTGCTCAGTGCTGGTCGCGCTGACCGTCTTGTTAATATAGGCGTAAGTATAGACC
>JBAVPS010000331.1:0-4456 GCA_049693315.1 Rhizomicrobium sp.
CCTCCGGACAGCCGCCGGTCTTGAGCGACAACAGGATCGCCACCTGCACTTTGTTGGCATCGAAATGCTGGCGGTGGATGCTCTGCGCCCGGAAGATCAGATCGGCAAACGGCAGATCATAGAGCGCGCTTAGCTCGTCTTTGGTCCAGTCGTGGCGAAGGGCGGAAATGGGCTGCGGCATGGGGCGTCCTGAAAGGGCTTTGCGATAATGACACGGGCGGGATTAGAACGGCATTCGCCCCGACGCAAGACCTAGCGCCGGGCTATGAGTTAAGAAGGGGTATCGCTATGGCTGCGTACTTTGTAACGTCTACCGGGACGGATGTTGGCAAAACCTATGTCACGACCGGCCTGATCCGGGCGCGGATGCAGGCCGGGCAGGCGGTTCATGGTTTCAAACCGCTGCTCAGCGATTTTGCTATGGACCGGGCCGGGGGAAGCGATGCCGGGCGCATTCTGGCGGCCATGGGCCAGCCGGTGACCCCGCAAACCCTTGATCGCATTACCCCTTGGCGGTTCAAAGCGGCCCTGTCGCCCGATATGGCCGCGGCGCTGGAAGGCAAATCCGTCGATTACGCCGCGCTGGTCGATTTTTCCCGCAACGCCGCAGCCGGGCCGGGCCTACGCCTGATCGAGGGGGTGGGCGGGGTGATGGTGCCGCTGGATGTCGGCCACACCGTGCTCGACTGGATGGCCGATCTGGGCCTGCCCGCCATTGTGGTGGCGGGGACCTATCTGGGCACCATCAGCCATATCCTCACCGCCCATGCCGTGCTGGCCGCCCGGGGCCTTAACGTGGCCGCACTGGTGCTCAACGATTCGGGTGATGGCGCGGTGCCGCATGACCAGACGCTGGCCACGCTGGCCCGCTTTCTGCCCGACGTGCCGATGGTGCTGGCCCCCCGCCGGGCGGCCGAGCGCGATAATGGCGCAGATTTTGCCGCATTGGCCCACCTGCTGGCGGGCTGATCGCCGGGAAAAACAAAAGACCGGCGGCACGGTTATCTGGGCGTTGACGGCCCCCGCGCCCGTCCGATATACCCACCCGACCATTCGCAATGGATCGTTGCCCCTGTGGCGGAATGGTAGACGCGGCAGACTCAAAATCTGTTGCCTTCACGGGCGTGCTGGTTCAAGTCCGGCCAGGGGCACCATTTTTGTTGGCGGCTGCGCAGTGTGCCGCCCACCAACCCACACTGCTTAGCCGCAAATTTAGATTTATGCTGCCTCCGCATGGGCGGCGAACGATCGCCGGGGCGCAAGTCGCGCCCTGATCTGCCTCCCCAGTCCTTCACAGCAACTCGGCCATTGAAAAAGCCGCCGGTTAGGGCGGCTTTTGGCGTTTTGGTGTTGGTTTCGGTTACGACAGTTTCAGGCTGATCGGGGCGAAGCCTTCGATGGTGCCGGTGGCTTCCTCGCCCGCCTTTATCAGATGGGCACCGCCAAAGGCCCCGGTGGTGACGATCTGACCGGCGACAATGCCGTGGCCGTGGCGTGACAGGGCATTGGCCAGCCACAGCAGCGGCGCGGCCGGGTTACCCGAAACATGCCCACCGGTTTGCGACACCACCTGTTTGCCACCGACCGTTAGCGCCACTTTCAGATCGTCGCGCACCAGCTTTTTCCAGTCCGGGATCAGCGTGCCATAGGCCAGGCCCCAGTTGCCCAGCGTATCGGCGTGGTTCAGCAGCACGGTCGGAAACAGCGATGGGGCGGCAACCTGCCAGCGCTGCGACAACAGCTCGTAAACCGGCAGCGCGCCCTCGATGGCGTCCTCCACCTCCTCAAGGCTGTAGTCAGAGCCATCCTCATGACCGGGCAGGTCGGTGCGGAAACGGAAGGCAACTTCCAGCTCGATCAACAGTTCCGGCGCCATCACCGGCCCGTGGGCGGCGTAAATCCGCGGCGCGGAAATGATGCCCCATATGCCGGTTTCGCTGTCTCTGGCCTTCATCACCTTATAGCCGCCGATGCCGCCCATCTGCAGCGCGACCGTCACCTGCACCGCTTCGGCTTCGGTGGCGGTGGCGGGGATCAGTTCCTCCGGCGGCAGCGGCTGCTTCTGCCCCGCTTTGCGGGCGGTGGCGATCAGGTTGGCAATACGATTGATCCGGGCAATTGACGGCATGGTGTTTCTGCTTTCTGGTTTGTTTTTCTGGGTTTGATTTTAAGCGTGTCTGTTCCTGCTGTATTGGGCCCCGGCATCCATGTGGGACAGGGCCGTTAAGATTACCGTTACGGTAGCGCGCAAGGGCTCATTCGCCAAGCGTCGGGGCAAAACAAAACCGCCCGCGGTGGGGCGGGCGGGCTGTGTTTTTTGATTACACGCATTTTCGGCTTAGGGGGGCGGGATGAAGACGTAGCTTCATTTTTCAACAAGGGTGTCGGTATAGATCTCTGCCACCCCTGCGTGTTTCAGCTCTGCCCACTGAGCTGGGGCGTCAATTGTGTGCACATAACTTGCGATACCCATGCGGTTTAGGAGCGGCGGCAGCGCATAGGCCCGCTTAAGCGGCATAGTCACTGCGTACAAATGCATGGATCGCAGGTTAGACAAAACGAATATCCCGCCCCAGCGATAACGGTAGAGCGTCCATATGATATCGCGGTAGCCCAATGTGCGGACGGGGAGGTATTCATGTGGGAAGTAGATCTGTGGAATGAAACGGTTGATATAAGCCGGGTAATGCCTGGCAATATAGGATAACGCTTTGATGTTGTCGTCTTTTACGTCGGTGACAATGCGTTTGCCGGGGTGTGCGTCAAGCCACGTAATTACAGTGCCAATCGTACATTTTGGGTAAGCGGCATGTGCCTGATCCAGCAAGAACTGGTGTAGCGTCGGGGGCTTGGTGGGGGGGGCGGCCCAATTGTGGGTGCAGACAAGGTAACCATCTGCGGTAAAATTAAAATCCAGTTCAAAAAGGTTATAGTGTGCGGCGTTAATGTTCAGAGCTGCCACAGAATTGGTATAGGTCTGATTAGCTATAGCCCCGCCAGCATGTGCGATTCGTGGCCTTGATGGTGGTAGATGATCGCTGTCAGAGACAAGCAGGCTTGCGCCGAGATTGCCTCGAATAAGTGCATACGCCAGCAGTAGTAGTCCGGCTGCTATCACCAGAAATAACCAAAGGTGGCGTGGTATACGGTTAAGGATTTGCATGGACTGTCAATCCTGCCTTACGAACGCGGCGCTAGGATAAAGTAAGGCACCAGCTTCTGATCAAATAGCCCTGCCGATGCACTCGACCATAACGGGGGGGCGTGGTCGCCAACGACGACAAAGCGCGTGGGGTTGATCGACGATCCGGCCAGTTTGGCCACGGCACTCATGACAATGTGCCATGATACCGCCAGTGCGCACTGGCTTTCATCAAGTTTAAGGCGCTGGCAGGGTATGCGGGCCAGATCCTTGTCATCGATAGTAATTGGCAGGTGCGAATTAAGGGTCAAAATATAGACAAAGGCTTTCTGCTTGCTGTGCAGGACGGATTGCGTGTCGGCAATGATGTCCGCATCGCATATTCCACGGAAAGCCATGCCACATTTACGATCGGGATGTTGTGGCTCGATTTGTTCCATGAAGTGCATGTTTTGCGGTGGAATGCCAATTAAAGGCCACCACCGGTTTCGTGCGAACATATCGTAGGAAAAGCCATGATATCCATGCACGGCGTAGCCACCTTTAGCCAGAACGTCTGGAAGGCACTGCAGTGTGCTGCGCGAGGTAATCTTACGGAAGTTTCCGTCAACGCCGCAAAGCTCGCGCAATTCGGCATGTGTGGTCGAGCCGTGGAAAGGCACTGTGCCACGTTGCAAGGTATAGCTGGCAGTTAGGCGTGGTGTCAGGATTGGGGCAAGGATTGTCTGCTGCACATCCGGGCGACGTGGGGTATCCCCCCAGGATTCCACTAATATCAGGACGAGATTTTCGTTTGATAAATCGGCCGGTCGCACATCGGTAAGCTGTTTAGTCAGGGCAATTTGAATTGCCGAAGGTTCTTTTGTCCACACCGTTGGTTTTCCAGCGTCCCTGAATGCTCCATAGATGCTTGAGATTAGAACTTTACTGTCTGAACGAACGAAATTGACCGGGCTGCTCAGGTGATCACAGGAGGATAGCTCAAAAGTTGATGGAAGCAGTTTCCCAACAAATCCCGGAGCATTGGCGCATAAAGAGCCGTTGGCATGATCTGAAATTGCAAGCCCTATCGCCAGCACGGCCATTATGATTGCATGCACGCTACTGCGCTGTCTGGCGGATTTCCATGCGAGATAGCCTCCCGCGCCATAAAAGAGAAAAAAGGCAAGAAGCGGGAAAATCGGAATGAGATGAGGATCGAAGCCGAGTTGGTTTGTATTTCCGCTCGCGTAAACAAGCTCGTCAAGGTTGAAGTGAAACACGTGTGCAGTAATGGACAAAAGGCTTACGAAGCTAAGTAGGCAGTATATAATT
>JBAVPS010000332.1:0-5881 GCA_049693315.1 Rhizomicrobium sp.
GGCAAAAGATGGCGTTTCGCAAAACAATTTGAAAAAAAATGCGAAGGTTGTGGCTGCGCTTTTACCATTATAGGAAACTTTGAGTATGACGATGATCTGCGTCTTATCTTGGCGGGTATGGTAAGGCAGTATGCGTTGTATTGTCAGGTATCGATGCCCCACCCGCGGCTAGTTTCCCGATGGTGCATCGATACCTGATTGGTGTGGTGCTTACGCCAGCTCAGTTATGTACGTAATGTCGAGGCTTTTTTCGAGAAGCGGGCTGATATTATCGACCAGGTTCTTGAAATACGCACTGTTGGCATGGGTGTCTAACGCAGCGCGGTCGACGTACCGTTCAATCAGGTGCAGGGTGTTTTCGTCCTGCTCGGCCTGATACAGCTCATAGCGCTCACATCCTGTCTCTGCCCGACTGGGGGCGAGCATTTTTTCCAGTTCTTTTCTGACAGCGACGGACTGCCCCGGTTTGACGGACACGGTTGCAAAAAGGGTGATACTCATAACGGCTCCTGACTGTTGTGGTTGACGATAGAAAAAGGTGTCATTCGTGCGGGATCTGTCTGCCATTTCGCTATTCTACAGGCTGACGATGCTCTCACGGAAATTCCTGAGGTTCTCTTCTGGGATGGTGTCAATAACGTCCTGCAACGCAGCCATCATTCTATTCTTATCCTGTGGGATATATCCTGCAAGGGGGACTGCAATAGATACGTGTTCTGCTTTAAAAATTGTATTGGTTGTCAGGCTACTGATGAATTCCAGAATTTCCTCAAGTTTTTCTTTTTCGCTGGCTTCAATCCATTCAGTACCCGTGCAGAATCCTGCGCGTGTCAGGCCGTAATCATGGCCGCCCAGCCCATTGAGGAAATTTGCACTGTTGCTATATCCTGCATCTCTCAAGGGGCGAAGCTACTTGCCTCTGGTGGGCGATAGGGTATTATGCCCCACCGCTCCACTGTGCTAATACCTTTGGGATGGGACTTGCCCTGACCAATGGTTTAGCCGGGCACGCCAGATACAGTTATAAGGGAAATGTCATGCGCGCGATCATTGTTCGTCAGGAACCCAGTGTCACCCAGTCCGGCAAGGCTGCGGCGGCGCGCTGGCGACTGGACTTCTCGGCCGAGGCGCCAAAAACGACCGACCCGCTGATGGGCTGGACCGGTTCGTCTGACACCGTAACCCAGGTTGTGCTGCATTTCGCAACGCTGGAGGAGGCCAAGGCCTATGCGGGCAAGCGCGGCCTGACCTATGAGGTGCGGGATGCTGCGCCGGTGGCACCCAAGCATAAGGCTTATGCCGATAATTTCCGCAGTGACCGTAAAATCGCCTGGTCGCATTAAAAAAACTATCGAATTTCGGGTGAAATCCCCTTATTCAGGGGGGATTCGCCAGTCATTCATAATTGGCAGCCAATTGTCTGGCTTTGGCCCCGTAGCTCAACTGGATAGAGCACCTGCCTTCTAAGCAGGTTGTTGCGTGTTCGAGCCACGCCGGGGTCACCAATAATTTCAATGGGTTATGTTTGTTTGGTGTGGTGTCTGTTATACCGTCTTGGGTTGTGTATGGTGCCGCTCTCATACCGCGTCCGCACTTTTGAGAGGCCACCCATATGAAACGCATCCTTCTGATCCTGGCAGCCATCATTACCGTGCTGATGCCGTCGTGCAGCTGGGCCGACAGCCAGTACAGGGTTTTGGTGCTGGCCGTGCCGAGCAAATATCACTACGAATTTGTCCCGGTCGCGCATGACAGCATGGCACATCTGGCGAAGCTGCATGCGTTCGAGATCACCTGGGCCACCTCGACCAAGGCGCTGGATCAGGATCTGCACCCTTATGCCGCCATTGTGCTTCTGAACACCCCGACCGAGGAGATGAGCCCGCCGCAGCGGGAAAATTTCGAGGCCTATATGCGCAGCGGCGGTAATGCGGTGGTGGTGCATCGCGCGGCGATCCTGTTACCTGTGGGCAGTTGGCCCTGGTACGAAAAGCTGGTCGGGCGGACCGTCGGCACGCACCCTATGCTACAGACCGGTGTGGTGACGGTGGTGGACAAGGATTTTCCTGCCAGCTTTGGCGTTCCGGGCCGCTGGGTATGGAGCGATGAATTCTATCCCTTATCCAACCCGTACAATGTTCGTATTACACCGGTGCTGAATGTGGACGAGGCGAGTTATGATCCGACCAAAATCTGGCCCGGGCAGGTCACCCAAGGGATGGGTAAGGATCATCCGGTTGCCTGGTATCATCGCGTTGAGACGGGGCGCGTGTTTGTCACCACGCTTGGCCATACTGACGAGATGTATCGTGACCCGCAGTATCTGGATCACCTTATGGGCGGTATCTATTGGGCCGCAACGGGCCGGGGGGCTGCACTGAACCCGTAAGCGCCCGTTTCGGCTGATCTGAGGGGGGGGCAGTGTAAAATCCTCACGACGAAGCCTTATTCGCTCTGGTTTTTCCGCTATGTTGCCATTGGCATATTGTCCCAGTCTGGGCAGGGGCGGTGCCATCTGGGGGGCGGGATCATCTGGGTGATTGCCTGTTTTAAAGGCACCGGATTTTGGCGCTTATTGCGGATGCTATGGCCTAAGCCTAAATAATGTTTCGACTTTTACATAACTGGGCATATCTTCATACTTTGCTGGCAGTGGCCCGGTGGTAAATTAGTCCTGAGCCGCTATCCTGCTGGTGGTGTTGCTGGTGCCGTACGGGGCGCGTTTTCGTAAAACAGAAACCAAAACGCGATTGACGAAGCCGTGAAACGCTGCTTCAACCCGCCACCCATGGAGTGGGTGTTATGATTATCGGTTGCGATAGATGGTCGAATTGGTCGGGCAGCGTTGTCTGTAAGCCCAAAAAACTGTTGTCCCCGAGGGACGAGGTCGAAGTGGCGGCTGCGCTGCGCTGCGCCTGCAGTGATGTGCGCGTGGCTGGCAGCGGCATGTCGTCGTCACCTTTATGCGAAACCAACGGGCTGATGCTCGACCTGACCGCCTTTGACGGGCTCTATGGGTTTGATTTTGATACCTCGGTGGCGACCATCGGGGCGGGCACGCCGCTGTGGGATATTGCCAGTCTTCTTCACCGCGAGGGGTATGCGCTCAATAATATGGGCGATAGTGATCGTGGCACGCTGGGCGGCCAGATTGCGGTTGGCGCGCATGGCTCGGGCTGGAATTTGCGTTCGCTGTCGGCTGATGTCGATAGTTTTACCCTGGTGCTGACCAGTGGTGAGGTGCTGCATTGCTCCGCCACGGAGAACAGCGAGATTTTTACCGCTGGCCGTGTTGCGCTTGGGCTGCTCGGGGTGATGACCGAAATCGGCATGAAGGTCCGTCCGCGTTACAAGCTGGTCAAGACCTATTTCGTCCACTCGGTAGACGAGACGTTTCGCCAGCTCGATGGTTTGGCGCAGGCTAACCGGCATTTCGAATTCTTCTGGTTTCCCCACAACGAAACCATTGTCTGCAAGTCGCTTAACGAAACCACCGCGCGTGCGCCCGAGCCGCGCAGTTCTGCCGCCATGCGGGCCCGTGGCGAACGGCCAAATATGAAATCCTTTGCGGTGACGGCGATCAACGAGCTGATGCGTCTTTCGCCGGTTGTTGTGAAGCCGGCTCATCGTATTTTGCCGATTTTGCGCAAAAGTTTTGGCCGTGTGCGCTGGAGCAATGAAACCTTCCCCAGTCCGCGCGTCATGCGGTTCAACGAAATGGAATATGCGGTACCTTATGAAAAGGGGCCTGATGCGGTGCGTGAAATCGCCGAGGCTATCCGCAAGAAAAAGATCGTCACCGGCCTGCCGCTGGTCTACCGCATTGTCGAAGCTGACGATATCTGGATGAGCCCGTTTTACGGTCGTAAATCTGCAGCGATTTCCATTCCGCAATATTATCGCCATGCCTCGCGTCCGCTGTTTGAGACCTGCGAGGAAATCTTCCGCCGTTATGACGGTCGCCCGCATTGGGGCAAGATCCACAGCATGACGGCTGGTGAGGCCGCCAGTCTCTATCCGCATTACGATGATTTCCGGGCGATGCGCTCCAGGCTGGACCCTGCCGGCAAATTTTTGAACCGGCATTTACGCGAAGTCTTGCCGGTTTAAGAATAAAATCCACGGTCGGTTCGGGGGCTTTCTGTACCCGGATAATCCTTGGGGCGATTATTCTGAACGGCCTGGTCTTAAACTGTAAATTTTAGACAGCGTACGAAAAGTGGTGGGCTTGTGGCCTCTGCGTCGCACCGGTGATACTTGTCATCACGTCTCATTTTATGTCATTAGAGTAACATAGTTCCTTTGCTCAACAGTTAATTGAGAAGTGTACGCCGTGGCCAGAAAACGTGAAAAAGATGCAGCGGCTTTTCGTGACAAGGTTTGTCTTGCTGCCATACATCTTTTTGCCGAGCGTGGGATTGCTGGTGTAACCATGCGGGCGCTGGCCCAGGCCATGGGCACCAGCACGATGAAGACCTATCATTATTTCCAGGACAAGGACGAAATCCTGGCCGAGGTGCTGACGCGCACCTTTAACCGTTTCGCCGATGTGCTGGATGCCGCTGGTGCGATTGAGGGCAACGCCTATGAGCGGGCGCGGGCCAAGCGCTACGCCTATGTCCAGTTTGCCCTGACCGAGCCGGAAAGCTATCGGCTGATGTTTGAAATGCCCCATCCGCACGAACATGCGTATCCGCAGATGGCGGCGGCAATGGATCGTACACGTAGCGGTATGCGCAAAAGCATGGAAGAGCTTTTGGTTGCGGGCTTAGTGCAGGGCAACCCGGATTTTATCGGTCATGCCTTCTGGAGTTCGATGCACGGCGCCGTCAGTCTGTATCTGGCCGGTAAAATGTCGCCCGGTATTAACCCGGACGATGTTGTCGATGTTGGTATTCTTGGCCTTTTCGGCTTTTTATCGCCGAAAAACCCCCTGGCGGAAGAATATACGGCGAAATATCCGACCGCGTAATCGCAGCAGCGTTGTGGCACCCGTTTCAGGTTCTGCGCAGGCGCACGCCGGGCGAGGGGCGTTCGCGCAAAACTTCGCGGCGAAAGCGGAACAGCTCGGCCGGGCGGCCGCGTAACGAAACGGCATATTGCCCGGTGCCCTCCACCAGTCCCTGATCTTCGACCAGTCGGCGGAAATTCTGTTTGTGCAGGCGCACGCCCGAAATCGCTTCGACTGTGCGTTGCAGGTCGAGCAGGCTGAAGCTGGCGGGCATCAGTTCGAATACCACCGGGCGATATTTCATTTTGCCGCGCAGCCGCGCAATGGCGGTGGCCAGAATCCGGCGGTGGTCGAACATCATCGGGGCCCCCAGCGGCAGGGTTCCTTGCGGTTCGGCCCGTCCGTCCCGAGCGCTTTCTCGGATCAGTCCGGCTTCATAGAGCAGTTCATAACGCTCCAGCACTTTTTCCTCGTCCCAGGCGGTGCCATCATCGCGGCCAAAGCACAGGCGCACGCGGTCGGCGCGAAGATCGCGGCTTTGCTTGTCGCCCCCTTCAGCGCACCACGCGGCCAGTCCCGGCACAATAGTGCGTTCGATGATCGCCGGTTTTTCGCCCCGCCAGTCTTCCCAGGGGAAATAGCGGTACCAGTCCTGCCACACCGTATCGGGAGACTTCAGCGGGCTGGTGCGCCGGGTCAGTGCCAGATACCCCACCGACACAACGCGCGGGCCTTCACCCAGATTCAGGGTGTGGCGGCCACGATCGCCAAACGTATAAAGCTGCTCGACATAGCCGAGATCAAGGAAGGTCTGCTCGCCCACCCAGCCGCGCAGCCCGCTTTCCAGCGTGCGGTGCTGAATCGGGTCAAACGGGCCGAAAGGCAATGAATCCTCGCCACTCGACGGGCTCGACACCGCCAGCACACAGG
>JBAVPS010000333.1:0-6992 GCA_049693315.1 Rhizomicrobium sp.
GCTTCGGCTGGTTGGCCGCTGCCGCCGCCATGGCGGCATATTTGGCCTGCGCTGCGGCCTGCTGCGCCAACATACGGGCGCGGATGCGGGCGGCACGCTCGGCATCAAAGGCGGCGAACTGTTCCGGTGTGCAGATTTTGAACGTCTTGCCACCACCAACAAACATCACCTTGTCCACGAGACCGGCATTGGCGATCAGCTCGTCCGGCAGACGGACACGGCCATTGGCGTCGAAAATCAGCGACGACGTATGCGCATTAAAATATTCGAGATCATCGTTCATATCCGCATCAAACAGCGGATTAACGCCAGCATACCGGGTCTGGGTCTCGTCATAGAATTCCTGCCCGAAACATTCGATAACGGGCTCGATCACCGGCTTGCAGACATAGATTCCGTGCGTGCCCTGCAGCTCCAACGCCTGACGAAAAACCGAGGGTATGCAGACCCGACCTTTGCCGTCGAGCGTACCCGGTATCGTCGATGTGAACTGCTTACCCCCCATGGGAATAACCGCCGCTCCAAAACCAGACCCCCAAAATGGGCTGGCGGCGCACGATTGCGTCAACCCACGCCCGGATATGGGATGGCATGGGTTTACATGGGATAAGCCAAAAAGTCAATTTGCGAGATTCTGAAAAAGCTAAGCAAATTAAAGACTTGTTTGCTTCATCGTGAATCTGTGCAAAACATCGTAAACGTATCTGTAACACGCAACCACAAGCCTTAGCGGGCGGCACACAAGGGCTTGCGGCGCACACACGAACAAAAAGAGAACCTGCAGTTCGCGCACAGGCTGATTAAACAGTTTTTAACGTTTTTGGGTAATTTTCCCCAGCACTGCTATGGGGGAAAATAGTGCCCGAATCGCAACTGTTGCGTCCAATTGGCCGCGTGACCAGCCCACGCCAAACGCCTCGGGATGACGATTGGGGTGCGGTAGCGGCCAGCATAACCTTAGACGCAGCGCAATTTAGCCCCGACGCCCTGACGGGGTTAAGCGATTTCTCCCACATCGAAGTGCTTTTTACCTTCCACCGAGTCGCGGCGGACACACGTATTGCCGACGCCCGCCACCCGCGCGGGAGAACCGACTGGCCGCAGGTCGGCATCTTCGCCCAGCGCGCGAAAGACCGGCCTAATCGCCTTGGTGCCAGCATTTGTGAACTGATCCGGGTGGAAGGACTGACGCTGCAGGTGCGTGGTCTGGATGCCATTGATGACACCCCGGTGCTCGACATTAAACCCGTGATGCGGGAGTTCCTGCCGCGCACGCCGGTGCGCCAGCCCGGCTGGTCCGGCGAGCTGATGAAGGGCTATTGGTAGAGATCAGCACCATCTAACCACGCACCACGCCATGGCGATGGCGGGCATTTATTACTGGAGGTAATCGTCAGACGGTCTGTAAGCCGGGTTCTGTACCCTTGCGGGCGATGACCATTCCTCTAGGACGTTTGTTACCAAACGCCTCAAGCAACCTACCCGGACGACACCCCGGAAAAGGGCATACGCCGTCCCTATTTGGTCTTGCTCCCGGTGGGGTTTGCCGTGCCGTTCCCGTTACCGGGTCCGCGGTGCGCTCTTACCGCACCATTTCACCCTTACCTTCGCGCCCCAGGAGGGGCGTGATTTCGGCGGTTCGTTTCTGTGGCGCTATCCCTGGGGTCACCCCCGGCGGACGTTATCCGTCACCGTATTTCCGTGGAGCCCGGACTTTCCTCTCACCGCCCTTTCAGGCGACAAGCGGCCATCCGACCGTCTGACCAGCCCGTTATGCCCGCCACCACGCCCGCCCGCAAGGGGCATCCGCGGAAAAGGCTAATGGCGAAGCAACCCTGCCAGCCGCCGCCCACATTCGACATCCCACCAGCCATCTATACGGCTGGGGCGGAAACGGCGCTGAAACGCCCGGATCACGGCATCGCGCGGCACATCACAATCCGGCGGCAGGCCATAGCCGTAACGGGCCAGATCCTCGACCGGCAGCGGGGGCAGACTTTCGCAATCGGCGGGCCACAAACCGATCCCCGCAGCGGCCAGACGGGCCCAGGGGAACAATTCGCCCGGATCATTTTTGCGCGCTGGCGCAACATCGGAATGGCCGACCACACCGCGCGGGCCAATCGGGTGACGGCGCAGGATTTCGCCGCCAAGCTCGATCAGGCTTTCCAGTTGATCATCCGTATACGGCACATAGCCGAATTCATGACCGGGATTGACCAGTTCAATACCGATGGAACGGGCATTGACGCCGGGTTTTCCTGCCCAGAACGACACCCCGGCATGCCAGGCGCGCTTATCTTCCGGCACCAGTGCGTACACACAGCCCTTGCGGTCGATGACATAATGGGCGGAAACCTCGGCGGCAGGATCGCAAAGCCGGGCAATGGCTTCATCGGCCGTCGGCATACCGGTGTAATGCAGCACCAGGGTATCGATCACGGTACCGGCGGGACGATCATCGCAATTGGGCGAACGGCTCATGACGAGGCGGTAGACCATGGGCAAAACTTATCCATCCGCCACACGCCCCGCGCCAACCAGTACGAAGTCAACCGGAGGCGGCAGCAGCAATCTGGAAAAGAGCTGAAAAAACGCCTGCAGTCTCCCACAGGCGTCATCTCAGAGACCAAAGGCCAATTAATGGCTGCAGCCGCAGCCGCCCTGACCGTGGCCACCGCAGCAACCGTCTTCTTCGTCTTCCTCGACGACCTGAACCGGCGCGGCGTGGTGATGACCGTGGCCACCGCAGCAACCGCCCGCCATCTCCTCAACCTCAGCCTGGTGGGCATGACGGTGACCGTGGCCGCCACAGCAACCGGTATCCTCGGCCGCCTCGACCTGGATTTGCTTGGCCTCGGGCTTGGCACCAAAACCGAAGAGCTTCAACATCGCACGCATCCTTTCAAAGGGCAAAACCTGCTATTTATTATCATTGTAGATGCAGATAAATCAAGTATTACATACTTGCAGCGTCGGACATAGACTTTTAGAATTTACCGATCATGCACACCTTGCCCCACTATTTCCATATAAATCATGTAAAAGCCCTATCCCAAATATGGCAAAGACGCGTAATTTTCGGGGTGGGCGGCCTTGTGGTCGGCCTGGCAGCCATTGGTCTGGCCCATGGCTCTGATTCGGCCCAGGCGCTCTTTTCAGACTTGATCCATCGCTGGCACTATGCCGGGTTACTGGTTACCCCGCTTGGGTTTGGGGTGGTGGTATGGCTGACACAACGTTTTTTCCCCGGAACGCAAGGGTCGGGCATTCCCCAGGCCATTGCCGCACGGGAACTAAAAAACCAGGAAGACCGTGCCAAACTGGTCGGGGCACGCAGTGCCATTGGTAAAGTGCTGATGACCTTATTCGGGCTATTAGTCGGTGCATCGACTGGACGTGAAGGCCCCACGGTACAGGTAGGTGCCGCCATCATGTTTCTGTGCGGAAAAATATCCCCCCGCCGTCAGGCCGGACTTATCTTGGCAGGTGCGGCGGCAGGCGTAGCAGGCGCCTTTAACACCCCATTGGCCGGAATTGTTTTTGCCATTGAAGAAATGAGCCGTTCCTTTGAAATCAAAACCAGCAACCTGATCCTGAGCACCGTCATTCTGGCTGGGTTCACGTCACTGATTCTGATGGGCAATTACACCTATTTCGGCGTCAGCCATGACGTACTGCATTTTGGTCCAGGCTGGCTGGCCGTACCACTTTGCGGGCTGGCTGGCGGCTTACTCGGTGCCGTATTCGCTAGTATCATGCTGCATATCCCCCGCGCTATTCCGGGCAAGATTGGCCAGACAATTGGCAAACACCCAGTCGCCTTTGCGGTGGTCTGCGGCTTGGTAGTGGCGTTTTGCGGGCTAGTAACGAATGGCGCGACCAATGGCACAGGCTACCTCTATGCCAAAGGGGCACTGAGTGGTTCGCACACCCTGGCACTTATCTATACGCCTCTGAAATTCCTAGCCACCATTGCATCGACAGCCAGCGGTTTGCCCGGCGGCATATTCTCACCATCTTTGTCGGTAGGGGCAGGCCTAGGCGCGGATATCGCAGGGTTGTTCCCCCACGTACCCTTAAGCACCATCGTGCTTTTAGGCATGGTGGCGTATTTCACCGGGGTGACCCAGGCACCGATCACCGGCTTTGTCATCGTCATGGAGATGACCGACAATAGTGATATGCTGCTGCCTCTGATGGCCACCGCCATGATTGCCCAGTTTGCTGCCAAACGCATTTGCAAAGAGGGTGTCTACCACGCCCAGGCCAAGCTATTTCTGGCATCCTTTGCGTCAGAGCAACCAAAACCGAAGCCCCGCGCTACGCTGCCTCCAGCGGCTGATACTGTCTGACAGCCCCCCTCCCCGCATCGACAGATAAAGGAATATCACAATGCATCATCGCGCTCTGGGCCGTCAGGGTTTAACCGTTTCCGCGCTGGGTTTGGGCTGTATGGGCTTCAGCCATGCCTATGGTGGCACGGACGAAAAGACCGCATTTGCCACGCTGGAACGCGCCCTGGAACTGGGCTGCACCTTGTTTGATACTGCGGAATATTACGGCCCTTTTGTTAACGAGGAGATGCTTGGTCGTTTCTTTTCCAACGGCAAACGCGACAAGGCGATCATTGCCACCAAATTCGGTTTCGAGATTGAGAACAATAAACCGACCGGCGGTCTCAACAGCCACCCCGACCATATCCGCGCCGTGACCGAGGCCAGTCTACAGCGACTAAACACCGATCATATTGACCTGCTCTATCAGCACCGTGTTGATCCACAGGTGCCAATCGAGGATGTTGCGGGCACGGTACGCGAGCTGATCGGCGAAGGAAAAGTGCGGTTCTTCGGCCTGTCCGAGGCCGGGCCCACGACCATCCGCCGCGCCCATGCCGTGCAGCCGGTCAGCGCGGTGCAAAGCGAGTATTCACTGTGGGAAAGCGGTGTCGAAGCCGATGTACTGCCAGCCTTGCGCACGCTGGGCATTGGCTTTGTGCCCTTCTCGCCGCTGGGGCGCGGCTTTCTGACCGGCACCGCTAAACGCGCCGAAGAACTGCCCGACAGCGATTTTCGCAAAACCAACGATCCGCGCCTGCAGGGCGATAATTTCGACGCCAATATGCGCGCTACCCAGATCGTACGCGACATTGCCGCCGATTTGCACACCACACCGGGCGCCGTGGCGCTGGCCTGGCTACTGGCCCAGGGCGAAGACATTGTGCCGATCCCCGGCAGCCGCACCATCGCCCATCTGGAACAGAATTTTGCTGCCACCACCCTCGCCCTGCCCGAGGCAGTGCTGACAAAGCTGGGCGAAGCGCTCACGGCGCATGTTATCGCCGGGGATCGCTACCCGCCGTCAGGTTTGGCCAAAGTTGACAAGAATTAGAGAAAGCAGGATCGGCGCCGGTCACCCCGGCACCGATACACGTATTACATTACCAGCCCATAGGCATAGAAGGCCACCGCACCGATTAACGCAGCAGCAGGCATAGTAATAAACCAGGCCATCACGATGTCCTTGGCGACATTCCAGTGCACCGCAGATTCGCGCTTGGCCGCACCAACGCCAACGATGGCACCGGTGATGGTGTGGGTGGTCGAAACCGGCACGCCCATATAGGTGGCCAGAAACAGCGTCATCGAGCCAGCGGTTTCGGCGCAGACGCCCTGGAACGGCGACAGCTTGGTGATGCGCGAGCCCATGGTGTGCACGATACGCCAGCCGCCGAACAGCGTGCCCAGCGCCATCGCGCTCTGGCAGCTTAACACCACCCACAGCGGCACATGGAAACTGCCGCTTTCGACGCCATGGGCCAGCAGCAAGGCGGTGATAATGCCCATCGTTTTCTGCGCATCATTGCCGCCATGACCGAGCGAATAGAGCGAGGCCGACAGAAACTGAATATGTCGGAAGATCCCATCCACACGGGCGGGCGGCACCCGGCGCTTGAAGATGAACCAGGACACCAGCAGCACCAGCAGCAGAGCCAGCACCATGCCAAGGCCCGGCGACAGGAAGATGGCGGCGATGGTTTTCCCCAGGCCCGACCATTCAATCACGCCGAAACCGGCTTTACAGACACCAGCCCCGACCAGACCGCCGATCAGCGCATGCGAGCTGGAGGACGGAATACCGGCAATCCAGGTGATGACGTTCCAGGCAATGGCACCGATCAGCGCGCCAAACACCACCTGATCGGTGATGATACTGGGGGTGACGATACCGGTTCCGATGGTGTGGGCAACATGCATGCCGAACACCAGAAAGGCGATGAAATTGAAGAACGCGGCCCAGAACACGGCATAGCGCGGTGCCAGCACCCGGGTCGACACGATGGTCGCGATCGAGTTGGCAGCATCATGCAGGCCGTTGAGAAAATCGAACACCAGCGCGGTGAGGATCAGTAGGATCAGAAGCGGTGTAATCACCGGTGTGGCCTCACCTTACGCCTGTTCAATGGCTATGCTGCTGATGTAGTTGGCCACATCTTCAAAGCGGTCCATGACCTTTTCGAGGTGATCGTAAACCTCGATCCCGACAATGAACTCCATCGCGTTGCCGTGACGGTGGCGAAGATACAGCGCCTTCATGCCGCGGTCATAGAGATCGTCGGCCTTTTCTTCCAGCTTAATCAGGCTTTCAGTGACGACGTTGAGCTTCACCGACTGATCGCGCAGCGCGTCGAGCAGCCCGACCGCTTCGACCGTCTTGTTGGCGGCCTCAACGATGACCGCGCCCATTTCGGCCATTTCCGGCTCGAAGCTTTCCACTTCATAAAGCTGGATCGCCTTAATGGTCTTTTTCATCTGGTCGATGGAATCGTCCAGCGCCGTGATCAGCAATTTGATGTCGCTGCGATCAAACGGGGTGATGAACGAGCGGCGCGTCAGTGTCAGCACATCACGGGTGATGACATCGGCCTTATTCTCGAACTCCACCACCCGGCGGCAGCCTTCTTTCAGCTCGACCTTGCCGCTGAGCAGCAG
>JBAVPS010000334.1:0-4475 GCA_049693315.1 Rhizomicrobium sp.
GTCAATCGCCACCAGCTCTTTGAGCAATTGGGGCAAATCTTCCAGCTTGAGCATGTTGGGGCCATCAGACGGGGCATTGTCCGGGTCCTGATGGACTTCCAGGAACACCGCCGCCACGCCGGTGGCAACTGCGGCCCGGGCCAGATACGGCACCATGGTGCGATCGCCGCCGGTCGCTGCGCCCAGCCCGCCGGGCTGCTGCACCGAATGGGTGGCATCGAACACCACCGGGGCACCGAAATTGGCCATGATCGGCAGCGCCCGCATATCGTTGACCAGCGTATTATAGCCAAACGAGGTGCCGCGTTCGGTCACCAGCACATTGGGGTTGCCCGCGCCGGTCAGCTTGGCGATGACATTCTTCATGTCCCACGGGGCCAGAAACTGGCCCTTTTTCACATTGATTACCTTGCCGGTGCGGGCGGCCGCATCCAGAAGATCGGTCTGGCGGCAAAGGAAGGCGGGAATCTGTAAGATGTCGACCGCTTCGGCGACGGCGGCGCAATGATCGCGCTCGTGCACGTCGGTCAGCACCGGAAGACCAAAACGCTCGTGAATCTGTTTCAGGATCGGCAGTGCCCGTTCCAGCCCGATGCCGCGTGGGGCATTGGCCGACGTCCGGTTCGCCTTATCAAAACTCGTCTTATAGATGAGGCTGATGCCGACCTGTTCGGTGATTTCCTTGAGCGCACGGGCCATTTCAAAGGCGTGCTCGCGGCTTTCCAGCTGGCAGGGACCGGCAATCAGCACCAGTTTCTTGGCGTTGCCGATTTCGATACGGCCGACCTTGACGACGGCATTGGGGGATTCATTGCTCATGGGCAGCGTATATAATGTCCTGAAGGGCGTATTTCAAATCAGTCTTGCCCTTGAGGTTTAACCCATTGCCACCCAAATAAGAATGGTCACGGTGCCTCAGCGGGCCGTGGCGCTGGACGGTTTCCTGCCGCCTAATTGGTTGTCAGGGGCGGAGACTAGGGCTGATGAGGAAAAAATGGATATCGAAAAATTCACCGAACGGGCGCGTGGCTTTATGCAGGCGGGGCAAAGCCTCGCTTTACGCGAACAACACCAGTATTTCACGCCCGAGCATTTACTAAAAGTTTTGGTTGATGACGAGGAGGGGCTGGCCGCCCGCCTGATCGCCGCTGCGGGCGGTCGACCGGAAGATGTCGTAAGCGGTGTCGCTACCGCCTTAAGCAAGCTGCCCAAGGTGCAGGGTGCCGGGCAGATCTATCTGGCTAACGAAACCGCGCGGCTGTTTGATGCCGCCGAGGAAGCCGCGAAAAAGGCCGGTGACAGTTTTGTCACCGCCGAATATCTGCTGCTGGCCCTGGCACTGGCCACCGGCACCGATGCGGGCCGCATTCTGAAGGCTGCCGGTGTCACGCCACAGGGCCTCAACAAGGCGATTACCGATCTGCGCAAAGGGCGCACCGCTGACAGCGCCACCACCGAAAACGGCTATGACGCGCTGAAAAAATATGCCCGTGATCTGACCGAGATCGCCCGGGCCGGTAAACTCGATCCGGTGATCGGCCGCGATGAAGAAATCCGCCGCACCATTCAGGTGCTGTCGCGCCGGACCAAGAATAACCCGGTGCTGATTGGCGAGCCCGGTGTCGGCAAGACCGCCATTGCTGAAGGGCTTGCATTGCGTATCGTTAATGGCGATGTGCCCGAGGCGTTGCGGAACAAACGGCTGATGGCGCTCGACATGGGCGCGCTGATCGCCGGGGCCAAGTTCCGTGGCGAGTTTGAAGAACGCTTAAAAGCCGTGCTGTCGGAGATTACCGCCGCCGAGGGCCAGATCATTCTGTTCATCGACGAGATGCACACGCTGGTCGGTGCGGGTAAGGCCGATGGGGCGATGGATGCCTCCAACCTTCTGAAGCCGTCGCTGGCCCGTGGCGAGCTGCACTGCGTTGGTGCCACCACGCTGAACGAGTATCGCAAATATATCGAGAAGGATGCCGCGCTGGCCCGCCGCTTCCAGCCGGTCTTTGTGTCCGAACCGACGGTGGAAGATACCATCTCGATCCTGCGTGGCATCAAGGAGAAGTACGAGCTGCATCATGGTGTGCGCATCGCCGATGCCGCGCTGGTTGCCGCCGCGCAACTGTCCAATCGTTACATCTCGGACCGCTTCCTGCCTGATAAGGCCATCGATCTGATGGACGAGGCCGCCAGCCGTCTGCGCATGCAGGTCGACTCCAAGCCGGAATCGCTCGACGAGCTTGATCGCCGTATCATCCAGCTCAAGATCGAGCGTGAGGCGCTCAAGAAAGAAACCGACGAGGCTTCCAGGGACCGGCTCAAAGTTCTGGAAGGCGAACTGGCCGGGCTGGAGGAAAAGTCCGCGGTCGAAACCAGCCGCTGGCAGGCCGAGAAGCAATCGCTGCAGCAGGCCCACACCATTAAGGAGCGTATCGACACCGCCCGCCAGGAGCTGGAGATTGCCGAACGGCGTGGCGATTATGCCAAGGCGGGCGAGCTCAAGCATGGCGTTATTCCCACCCTTGAGCAGAAGATGAAGGCGCTCGAGGAAAAGAAGCATGCCGGTTTGGTCAATCTGGCGGTGACGCCCGAACATATCGCGGGCATTGTTTCGCGCTGGACCGGTATTCCGGTCGAGAAGATGCTGGCCGGTGAACGTGACAAGCTGATCCATATGGAAGAAGCGCTGGAAAAACGCGTGGTCGGGCAAGGCGAGGCGCTGACCGCCGTGGCCAACGCGGTGCGCCGGGCCCGTGCCGGTTTGCAGGACCCCAATCGCCCGATCGGTTCGTTCCTGTTTCTGGGGCCGACCGGTGTGGGCAAGACTGAACTGACAAAAGCGCTGGCGGAATTCCTGTTTGATGATGACAGCGCCATGGTGCGTATCGATATGAGCGAGTTTATGGAGAAGCACTCGGTCGCCCGCCTGATCGGTGCCCCGCCGGGCTATGTCGGTTATGAGGAGGGCGGGGTGCTGACCGAAGCGGTGCGCCGCCGTCCCTATCAGGTTATTCTGTTCGACGAGGTCGAGAAGGCCCATGCCGATGTCTTCAATGTGCTGTTACAGGTGCTGGATGATGGCCGGCTGACCGATGGTCAGGGCCGCACGGTGGACTTTAAGAATACGGTTATCATCCTGACCTCGAACCTTGGTACCGAGATGCTCTCGGAAGGCGAGACGGCGGCGGCGCGTGTGGCCGTGATGGCAGCGGTGCGCAGCCATTTCCGGCCCGAGTTCATCAATCGCCTTGACGAGATCATTCTGTTCCATCGTCTGGCGCGCGGTGACATGAACCGCATTGTCGATATTCAGCTTGGGCGGCTGCGTCAGCTGCTGGCCGAACGCAAGATCGAGCTTGATCTGGACGAAGCGGCGCGTGACTGGCTGGCCGAAGCCGGTTTCGATCCGGTCTATGGCGCGCGTCCGTTGAAGCGGGTGATCCAGCGCCGTCTGCAGGATCCGCTTGCGACCCTTCTGCTGGCGGGCCAGATTCTGGATGGTTCAACGGTCAAGGTCAGTGCCAGCAAACTTGGTCTGATTATCGCCGGGCGGGAGTTCCCCGTGCTGGATGATATGACCTTCGATCAGATCGGGCGCACGCTGAACTAGGTCCTGACCCTAAAATCCGGCACTGAAAATTGATCTTCGTCAAAAAGAGATGTGCGGTATGCCGTGCATCTCTTTTTTTTATCCCAGCGGCAGAATGCGGTGACCATAGCTGTCGTTGGTAATGGCGGCAAAGCTGCCATAGAGCGCCAGCGTGCCACAGATCATCCCGCAATAGCCGCCGATACGGGTCAGCCATGGTGCCACCAGCAGAAGCCCTGCGGCCAGCACAAAGAAGGTGATGGTAATCGCGAGGAAGATGGTGACCGTCAGTCGTGTCCGCTTAAAGCTGCCCACCCACAGGAACAGGGCCAGCACGCCCCACAGCAGTAAGGTGGCCCCGATGGTGGGGCGGGCGTCGTTCATGTCGGCAAAGCCGGTGCGGAACCAGATCGACAAAATGGCGTACCACCACCAGAAGGCACCATAGGCGATGAAGGCGGTGGTGGCGAAATGATCGCCGCGTCGGGCCGCCAGCGCCCCGGCAATCAGCTGTGTGGTGCCACCCAGCGTCATGGCCAGTGGCAACTCAGCGGTCTCGCCCGCGGGCGGCAATAGCCCGGCGTTGATCATGCTGGCCAGCAATGTGGTGATGCCGAATGCGGCCAGCCCCAGCGACAGTGCGTCCTGCGCAATGATGGAACGTGCCCCGTTTGGACCGGGGATGTGTGTCTGCTGGGTCATCTGTCCGCCTGCGGATCGGTGCCGGTTCTAAAGGGCACCGTGGCCGTCACGATAGCGCATCTGCCAGCGCAGACATTGACCGAATTCAAAATTGCGGGGGCTTTTGCCACCTTCAGGTGCGGTGGTTCAGATATAGGCCGGCCGCAGACCCCATCGGATACGTTGGTATCACCGGGGGGCTGCGGCC
>JBAVPS010000335.1:0-1969 GCA_049693315.1 Rhizomicrobium sp.
GCCATAGCGATACAGCTTGGGCCGCCAATAATCGTAATTGGTCTCGGCCGAGGAAAAACTTTCCGGCAGCACCGACAGATCCTGCCAGCTGTTGCCGTCCAGCGAACCCAGCACCGTCAGGCCGACATCATCAAACTGCTCAAAGGCGTAAAGCTGGAACTCGCGAAACCGCCCCGGCACGCTGTAGACCAGTTCCGAGCCTTTTTGACCGGAAATACGGTTGCGGATTTCCTTGAAACTGCGGTCCGAACCGGTGACCGGGGTGATCATGCAGGAATAGACCACTTCGTCGAGGTTCTTCATGCAGTCGATCTTGGCCTTATACCGCGCCTCGACCGGACCGACCACATTGGACGGAGCCGACACACCGGCACTGTTCACCGCAAAAACACGATAGTAATAGCACGAACCAACCCGCACCGTCGTATCGTTGAACAGCGGGAAATAGGGCACATCGCCATCGCCGACATTGGGGCCGACACGATCCCATGGCCCGTCCGGGTTCTGCGCCCGTTCCACCACATAGCTGGTGGCGCCCATCGTGCCCTGCCAGCTGATCGCCGTCGGGGTTTCGATCGGCAACAACAAGGGCGCAGCCGCCACCGAGATCGGCGGGGTTGGGACGTTCTGAATTTCGTAAGCTTTACGCCGCACCGTCATCATCATGCGGGCTTCGTCATAGGACTGCCCCGACGGGAAACCCGGCCAGTGCAGCGCCTTGTAGATGCCGCCGAACGGTTCGGAATGCCAATAGAAACCGCCCTCGCGATTGCGAAAGCGCAAACACCAGATCAGCGCCCCGGACACCCCGGCAGGCCGCGCAATAACACGGTCAAGCACCGACAGAATGGTGGGGGCGGCGGCAAAGCCAAACTCGCCAATCAGATAGGCTTTGCGCCCAGCAATCAGGCGGATATTGTTTTCGATATGCTGCGGGATCAGCGCCGGATCGGTCTCGTAATGATGCGTAGTAACGATATCGATGGCCGGCTCGTCTAAAATGGCAGGCAGCACCGAAGGCCGCAGGTTGCTGAAATCTGCCCGGCCGCCATCCATCACCAGATGGTTGGGATCAAGCGATTTGATAAAACGGGCAATCTCCACCGTCCATTCAAACGGCGCAAACAATTCGTTGCCGGTTTCCCAGCACAGGACGGCCTTGTCGTCGCGGTATTTCTGACCGGTCACCGTATTGGTGCGCTCAATCAGAAAGCGGATGGTCGCCTTGAAATCATCGATAATCTGGACGTCGCTCCAGAAATCGTCCGGATCACGACCACGGAACGCGGCATAACTTTGCCGTCCACCCATCCACTGCCAGTTGTTGACCAGCGGCAGAATGATACGCACGCCATATTCGCCCGCCAGAGCCATCATCTTATCAAGGCAGCAAAAAGCTTCCTCGCTGAACTGGCCGGGGGCCAGAACATAACTGGGCGCATCGGCCGGAAACGTCTCACTACGCACAGGGATGGTATAGATGCGAAGCGCCCGCCCGCCCATTTCGCGGATGGTGGCG
Organism: Rhizomicrobium sp.; assembly: GCA_049693315.1. GTDB lineage: Bacteria > Pseudomonadota > Alphaproteobacteria > Micropepsales > Micropepsaceae > Rhizomicrobium. The sequence continues at coordinate 1,520 of JBAVPS010000335.1, forward strand.
AAAACATCGCGCATTTCAAATTCGTCTGGCAGCCGATACGGATTGGCCTGCCGGAAACGCATATCGTCTTCGATATAATTGAGATTGGGAACGTTGAACGAGATGAAGCGATACGGCGCATCGCCATCCATCAACATGCCACCCGCAGCGGTAATGTAATGTTCAAAACCGGAAGCCGGGGATACAGGTTGGGACATGATTACCGCCGCCCGTTAAATGGTGAAGCTTTACGCCCCGGCACAACAGCTGATGGACGGGCAACAGCAAGACTACCCCGCGCGCCCTACCCGATCAACTGGCAAGCCACTGCCGGCCCTGAAATCTCCAGGACCGGCAGCATGACATTATTTACGGCCCAGAATCTCGAGATTACGGGCAATCATGACCGAACGCTGCGCCACGCACCCCGCCGAGGTCAACGGATCGGACGGCGTATTGACGACATAATCC
>JBAVPS010000336.1:0-4330 GCA_049693315.1 Rhizomicrobium sp.
GCTTCAGCCGCAGCCGTAAACAATAATCCGGCTCTTTACTTGCAATGCCCTGTCAGCGCACCATACGTTGGCAGGGCATTTTTAATTCCATGACAGGAATGCGGTGAAAGACATGACAATCGAAAACATTGCGGCCACCGAGCTGGCACAGATGATCGACCGTAATGACGTTTTGCTGATTGATGTACGCGAAGAACACGAATTCGCTGCCGGCCATATCGCTGGCGCCGAGCTTTTTCCGCTGTCACGTTTCAATCCCTTTGCCCTGCCCGATCCGCACGGCAAAAAGACCGTTCTGTATTGTGCGGCGGGGGTACGCTCGGCCAATGCGGTGGCCGCCTGCGAGGCCGCCGGAATTGCCATCAGCGCCCATTTAAGCGGTGGCATCCACGCCTGGGTGGCGGCGGGCCTTCCCATCGAAGACTGATTTGCCGTTACGACAGGGCCTGATCCAGATCGGCGATCAGTTCATCGGCATCTTCCAGCCCGACCGAGAGGCGGAACGTCCCCTCGCCGGTCCAGGCGCGATAGGCTTCAGCCTCGTCCCCCTCAAGATGAAACGACGTGCGCAGCAAATCGTCTGTCGGAATATAGAAGATCAGGCTGCGCGTTTTACCCAGTGATACAGCATAGGAAAATAGCGTGATCCGTTCGGCGATGCGCCCCGCCAGGGCTTCACCATCATCGGCGCTGAATGAAACCATACCGGAAAAATTACGCATCTGTTTCCGGGCCAGCGCATATTGCGGATGGCTTTCCGATCCCGGCCACCAGGCTTTTTTCACCCGTGGATGATTTTGCAGGAATGCCGTCACCTTGGCGGCATTGGCTTCATGCAAGGCCATACGGGCCGGTAAAGTCTCCAACCCGCGCAGGATAAGCCAGGCGGAAAACGGGCTGATGACCCCGCCGAAATGAATCGCGGCCATCTTATGCAGATCCGCAACGTCCTGCTGACGGCCAACCACCACCCCGCCCAGCGCATCACCGTGACCGCAGGCATATTTGGTCAGCGAATGCACAACATAATCCGCCCCCAGCGCAATCGGTCTGGTCGCCACCGGGGTCGCCATGGTCGAATCCACCGACAGCGCCGCACCATGGCTGTGCGCAAGTGCGGCCACGGCTTCAATATCGGTCAGGCGTAAAATCGGATTGGCCGGGGTCTCAACATGGATGAGTTTGGTTTCAGGCCGTAACGCCGCCGCAACCCTGGCCGGGTCAGAGGTATCGACCGGGGTCACCGCAATGCCGTAGCGCGGCAGAATTTCCTGCGCCAGCTCGGCCACCCCGGCATAGCAGACATTGGACAGCACCAGATGGTCACCGGCCTTAAGCTTGTAAAAGAACAGCCCCGCCACCGCCGCCATACCGCTGGCCAGCGCCAGCGCCGCCTCACCGCCCTCAAGCGCCGCCATGCGCTGTTCCAAAAGATCGACCGTAGGATTACGCCAGCGCGAATAGACCAGCGGCACCGTGCCGTTCAGACTGTTGGCGGAAAAGCCAACCTCGTCCGGGCGGACGTAGAAACTGGTGGCCAGCTCCAGCGGGTTCATCACCGGCGCGCCGGAAGCCTTATCTTCAAAACCGGCATGCAGAACAAGGGAAGACTGTTTCATCGCGACCAACCTGACCTGTGCCCACCCCGCGGGCAAATACTACAAATACAAACAGTTAATATTGACATCACCCAGCGTAAACCCGTTGTACAACCAAACGCAAACCGTTTGGGCATAAAAAGACCGGCCCGCATTTGAAGCGGGCCGGTCACAAGCGTCACTTCAGGCTAATGCCCAATTTCCGCCAACAGCGCCTTGTGGAACATGTCGGGGGCCTCGATCTGCGGGGCATGACCATAGCCATGGAAAACAATCAGGTGGCCATTGGGAATTGACCGGATCACTTCCGGGCCCAATTTGTCGTAATGGCCTAAAGTCTTACGCACCTCGGGCGAAGCAATGTCGCTGCCGATGGCGGTGGTATCGGCATCCCCGATCATCAGGGTGGTAGGAACCTTCAAATATGGAAGCTCATAGATCACCGGCTGGGTGAAAATCATGTCGTAAATCAGTGCAGAATTCCACGCCACGCGCGCGTGCCCAGGCCCCTGGTTAAGCCCGGCCAGCATATCAACCCATTTATCGAATTCCGGCTTCCAACGCCCGACATAATACACGCTCTGCTCATACTGATGTACCGATGCGGCCGACAGCTTCAGCTCACGCGCATACCACTGATCCACAGTACGATAGGGTACGCCCTTGGCTTTCCAGTCTTCCAGACCAATCGGATTGACCATCACCAGACGCTCCACCATATCCGGATACATCAGGGCAAAACGCGCCCCCAGCATGCCGCCGGTTGAATGGGCCACCACCACGACACGGGCAACCTTCAAGGATTGCAGCAGCGCCCGCGTATTCTCGGCCAGTTGTTGGAACGTATACTGATAATATCCGGGTTTTGATGAACTGCAGAAACCGATCTGATCCGGCGCGACAACCCGAAAACCCGCCTGTGTCAGCGCCCTGATGGTGGTTTCCCAGGTTGCGCCGCAGAAATTCTTGCCATGAAGCAGGACTGCCGTGCGCCCATTGCCATGACCATCCGCGGGCGGCACATCCATATAGCCCATCTGCACATGCTGCCCCTGCGAGGTAAAGGCAAAATGCTGTTGCGGATAGGGATAGCTAAACCCTTCCAGCTCGGGGCCATAGCTGGCCCCGGCGGCACAGGCCGGTGCAGCGGCGAACAGTGCGCACGCCAGTAAAAAGCCGATATGCATTTTCATAGCCATTGCAGATCCTTGATTTCAGAATGCGTGGGAAACGTCCTAAACTGATACAACCCCGCACTGCTGCGGCAGGATAGCCCACACGATTGTTGCGGAAAGCCCCCCAGCTTTCACGAAACCGTCAAATGCAACACCCAAAGTCCCACCTGCTCAACTGCAGGGGGATTTTATGTCAGATATAGGCTTAACATCTACGGTACCGATCACGCATAGTGGCAAGCCACAACTGGATCATCAGCGTGATCCGGTCACCACGATTGTCTTCTTCGCCCTACTCGCCGCAGGGATTGGCTACGGCGTTCACGGTCTGGTTTATGACATTCGTAACGCAAATGAAGTGCTGGAACTGGGCGTTTTCGCATTATTAGGCGTGGCGCTGCTGATTGCGCTTGGCTTCGAATTCGTCAACGGCTTTCATGATACCGCCAATGCCGTCGCCACGGTTATTTATACCCATTCACTGCCGCCCGTGGTCGCGGTGGTCTGGTCAGGGCTGTTCAATTTTCTCGGCGTCATGGTTTCAACCGGCGCCGTCGCCTACGGCATTATCGCCCTGTTGCCAGTGGAGTTAATTCTGCAGGTCGGCAGCAATGCCGGCTATGCCATGATCTTCGCCTTGCTGATCGCGGCCATTGTCTGGAACCTTGGCACCTGGGCGCTGGGCCTGCCCAACAGCTCAAGCCACGCGCTGATCGGCTCGATCATGGGCGTGGGGCTCGCCAACCAACTGATGGCCCCGGCAGGTCATGCCACATCGGGTGTTGACTGGAACCAGGCACTTAACGTCGCCCGCGCTTTAATGATCAGCCCACTGATGGGCTTTATTTTTGCAGCCCTGCTGTTGGTGGTGATGAAAATCGCCGTGCACAAAAAAGCGCTTTATGAAGAACCCAAAACCGCCGCCCCGCCGCCATGGTGGATTCGTCTTCTGCTGATCTTCACCTGCACCGGGGTTTCCTTTGCCCATGGCGGTAATGACGGGCAAAAGGGCATGGGGCTTATCATGCTGATCCTGATCGGCGCAGCCCCCACCGCCTACGCCCTGAACCGCACCATGCCCGATACCAGCACCCCGGCCTTCACCCAGGCAGCGGTATCGGCCCAACATGTCTTTAGCGCCCACGCCAAAGGCCAGACAGTCGCAACAGCAGAAAATGCCCGCCATATTGTCGGCGCAGCCTTGCGGGATAAAAAACTCGACCAGCCGCAGGTTTATGGCGCACTGGCAACCTTATCGTCCGATATCGCCCAAAACGTCAAAAACTATAAGACGCTGGCGCATGTGCCCGCATCGGCCACACCAAACTTACGTAACGATATGTACCTGACGGCGGATGCTATTCGTCAGCTGCCGACACAGGGTGCCAGTTTCTCCAAATCTGAAACTGCCACACTGAAAAGTTATAGCGGCGATCTGCAATCGGGTACGCGTTTCATTCCATTGTGGGTGAAGGTGTGCGTAGCGATTGCACTGGGCCTTGGCACGATGGTCGGCTGGAAGCGCATCGTCGTCACGGTGGGCGAACGTATTGGCAA
>JBAVPS010000337.1:0-8762 GCA_049693315.1 Rhizomicrobium sp.
GTAATGAATAGGTCCTGACCCTAGGGCTGGTGCTTGCCCTGCGATAAAATGGAATGCTGATTACAAAAAAAACGCCTGTCCGGCAGTATAATCACCGGGCAGGCGTTTTCATTTTTAGCGGTTACAGTCCAATCGAAACCCGCATGTAATAAGACCCGCCGTTAATACCAAACGGCGAGATGTGGGAATATTTGTCGTAATTGAGGTTCTGATAGACCGACGCAGCAATCTTGTCAGGATAGATGTTGAACAGATTGTTCGCACCCGCGTCGAGCCGGATATGATCCGTCAACTGATAACCGACATCCAGATCGGTGATGACGCGGCTGCCGGTCCTCAGCATGTAATAGGGTTCCGACCAGCCCTGCGCCTGTGTGGTGTTGGCGTACCAGGTGTTGCGCAGCGTCACATCCCATTGCCCCAGATGCCAGTTGGCCGCCAGCGATGCCTTGAACTTGGGCGTTGCCGTGGTGAGATTGGTGCGCTGCACGGAATCGACCAGCGTCAGCCCGGCATCGGTCAGCGCGGCTGACGCGGCATGAATATGGCTGATCGTGGTTTCAACATAGCTGAACGTGGCGTCCCAACGGATTTCACCCCATTGATCCAGCGGGGTGATGGTGTTGGCGGTTACGTCCAGCCCCTGGGTCCGGGTGTCGACACCGTTGGTGAAGAATACCGCAGCGGCATTGTCCGACGACACACCAACCGGGATTGACGCCCCGTTGGCCGTAATCGCGGCCAGTGCCAGATCGCCGTAGAGATACGCCGATTCAATGATGCGGTTATCGACATCAATGCGATAGGCGTCTGCCGTCAGATAGACCCCTGGCAACGGCTCCGCCACCACACCGGCGCTGTAGCTTACCGATGTTTCGGGCTTAAGATTGGGCGCGCCGAGGATCTTTGCGCCCGGGGTGCCTAGCGGTAACTGGATCGATGCAGCCCCTGTGGTCACCAGCGTGGCCGAGTAATATTGCTGGGCCAGTGTGGGGGCGTGGAAACCCGTGCTGGCGCTGGCGCGCAATGCCAGCTCGGGGGTGATGTCATAGCGGGTGGCAAGCTTGCCGTTGATGCGATTACCCACCTGCTCGTACTGTTCAGCCCGGCCAGCCGCGGATACTTCCCAGCTTTCGGTCGGGTGGATGGTTACGTCGATATACTCGGCCGCACTGTTGCGATTGGCGGTGACGGCATCGGTGGGGCGGAAGCCGGGGAATGCCTGCGGTCCACCTTCGTAATAGGAGTTGGCTTCACCTGCCTTGATCTCATAGGTCTGGTAGCGGTCTTCGACCCCAAAGGACAGCGACAGCGGTGCGGCCAGTCCGATATTAAAGCCGCGATGGATATCAAGATTGGTGGTCCATTCGCTGCTGTTGAATCCACCGACCGAGAAAGCGCTTTGCGCATTGCCGGTATTGGTCAGCAGGTCAGGGTTTACCGTGTGAATGTTATGCAGCGAGGAATTATCCCGCCCATAGGTGCTCGACAAATCCCAGTTCCAGTCACCCTCACCACGCAGGCCAACCGTGACGCTGAAATCATGTTCGTTGACCGTCTCCTGCGGCGAGAAACCGTCAGGGTACAGCGCATCGACGTCATCGGAAATCGTGCCCGGCTCACGCGGGTTTTCATAGGCGCGGGCCTGACGGGCGGCATAGGTGGCGAAGCTGTAGAGCGTGATGTCGGCCCCCAGCGGCTGGGTATAATCATAGCTGGTTGTAATCAGCACCGAATGCGGGTCGCCCTGCACCTTGGCAGGCTGCACGCCGCCGCTGTCACCGCTGCGGTTGGAAAATCCGTGCGAGCGATAGCCGACGCTGATATGCAGCTGGCCATCGGTGCCGATGGCAAAACCATTATCTGCATCTGCCTGAAAGGTGGCACCGTCGCCCTTGTAATATGTGCCACCCTGCACCGACACCGTACCGGAATCTGCACTATCTTTCAGAATGACGTTGACCACACCGGCAATAGCATCCGAGCCATATTGGGCCGACGCGCCATCGCGCAACACCTCGATCCGGGAAATAGCATTCAGCGGGATCAGATCAAGATCAACCGCATTGGAACCTTGGGCCGGGTCAGAGTCGGCGTAAATGCTGGCCGATAAATGGCGGCGCTTGCCGTCCACCAGCACCAGCGTGTGGCTGGGGCTGAGCCCGCGCAACTGAAACGTCCGCGCCAGTGCGCCAACGTCATAGCCAACCGCCGGAGCATTAACCGCGGGCAGGGTGTTTTTAAGCGCGTCGAGCACATTGCCAGTGCCGGTTGCGGCCAGTGTGCCGACACTGACAACGTCAATCGGGGTCGCGCTTTCACGGGCATGATGGCCTTCTTCGCGCGTTCCGGTAACGACGACCACCTCGTTAGCTGCATCTTCGCCCGCGGCGGCATCTGCAAGGGCGGGGATGGTGAATGCGCTAAGCGATGCCCCGATGAGCAACGCTGTACGAAGGCGGTATAAACGAAGTCTGGTCATGGATGTCCTCAAACGTAAAACTCATAAATCACTTGGAACTTGCGCGAACCGGCAGGGGCGGTAGAAAATGCTCAAAAGATACGATGTGTGCGGACTTTATCTGCTGACGATTTTACGGGTGCGGCCAGATCCTGCAATTTTCACTTGAATGCAGCGGATGGCTATACATAAGCCCCAAAAATGTCGTATCTGGCAGATATGCCCCCATAAGCGTTCTGCATTTTCCAGTTAGGCAATGGCGCGGATCGCAGCGCACCCCGCGCGCTTAAATGTACGACAGCAGCACCGATACGGTAACGCAAGCAAAAAGCTGCGTGTGCGGTATGTTTTATAAATTATAATACAATGATGTTGTAGTTATACAACTTTATTTACGATAATTAATGGTCCAATTGGTATGGAATATTCTGCGCTATGATGCCATACGGCAGTGCGCGATAGGGCATTGGCCTGCCAACCATCGCCAAACCAGAAGTCCCATCAATACCCACCGGTCTATGTCAAAGAGGGTTCCCAGTATGAAATACAAAACATTATTGACCGTCGCCTGCCTGCTGATGGTGCCGGTAAGCGTCGCCACCGTGGCCGAGGCTGCCCCCGCTGTCGCTGCGCACGCGACGGCCCCGCTGGTTCTGATGACGGACTTTGGTCTTAAGGATGGTGCGGTCTCTGAAATGAAGGGGGTGTCTTATGGTGTTTCGCGCGATCTGCTGATTGCGGATCTGACTCACGAAATTCCTGCGGGCAACATCTGGGAAGGCGCCTATCGTTTTTATCAGAGCGCACAATACTGGCCTAAGGGTACGGTTTTCGTTGGGGTGATCGACCCCGGTGTTGGCACGGCGCGTCGTTCAATCGTCGCCCATACCAAGGCCGGGCACTATTATGTGGTTCCCGATAATGGCCTTTTGACGCTGATCGATGAAACCGAAGCTGTCGATGCTGTTCGCATTATCAACGAGAAGGTGAACCGTCTGCCCGGATCGGAACAGAGCAACACGTTTCATGGTCGCGACGTTTTTGGTTACACCGGTGCACGCCTGGCTTCGGGACGTATTACGTTCGAGCAGGTTGGTCCCCTGATGCCGGTCAGCCAGCTGGTTCGCCTCGACTATCAGCACCCGGTAAAAGACGGTGATAGCGTAAAAGGCATGATCCCGGCTCTGGATATTCAGTTTGGCAATATCTGGACCAACATTCCGCAAAATCTGTTTACGCAGTTCGGCTTCAAGCCGGGCGATCAGGTGAAGTTTGAAATCTTCCATGATGGTAAGTTGGTAGACGCCGTTACGGCGCCGTTCACCAGAACCTTTGGCGATGTGCCGGTTGGGGCGCCGATGGTCTATATCAACAGCCTGCTGAATGTGTCTCTGGCCCTCAATCAGGGTAACTATGCGCACGACCACAATATCGGCTATGGCGCTGGCTGGTCGGTTCGGATCAGCCGTCCCTGATCTGGTCTGTATTTTCTATTTGTAAAAAACGGCTCATTTCCTGTGTGAAATGGGCCGTTTTTGTAAGGCCGCGGTTGCGTGGCGGTAAAATGTTCCAATTGCCTGCTTGTGCTGCCTGTTTTAACGTCAGTCGGCAGGCGCGCGGTTCCCATCATTCCGGGCCAGTTCATCGCTCCCTCAATACGCTGCATAAATTTTCTGTTTGAAACGATACGGCAATGGCTTTGGGCTGTGGTTGGCGCAACAGATGCAAAAATCCTGCAGGCGGCAATGTGCCTTGCCCCCGCCACGCAGATGGTGCGCGGTGCATCGGTGGCGGCATCCTATTTGCAAGTGTTTTGGACTATGCCATCGTTATGCACCCCCGCCGGTTGAAGCGCGTCATCGGCATACGGAGAAAAAAGTATGATACGTTTGTTTTTATCCGCTCTGACGTTGTTTTTTTTCGCCCTGCCGGTCCAGGCTGCGGATAGTGCGGCGATAACCCGCCACAGCGCTACGTTCAACGGCCATCCCATCGCGTACAGTGCGACGGTTGCCTTGTCTGATGTTACCGGTACGGACGGTGCCCCGGTCGCCAGCCTTGGCTCGGTCAGTTATGTCAAAGATGGTCATGATGCCAGGCGGCCGGTGATTTTCTTCTTCAATGGCGGCCCCGGTGCGTCCTCCTCGCCGCTGCACATGGCATTAGGTCCGCGCCACATTGTCGGTGGTGAGATGGGCCAGCATCTGGTCGATAACCCGGATAGTCCGCTTGACTGCGCGGATCTGGTGTTCATCGATCCGGTTGGCACTGGCTTTGCGCGCGCGCTGCCCGGCAAGGATGGTGCAGCCTTCTGGCGGGTGTCTGCCGATGCGGCGGCGGTAAGCCATTTCATTGCGGACTGGCTGAAAAGTCACCAGCGCGAAACCTCACCGGTCTTTATCGCCGGTGAAAGCTATGGCACCAACCGCGCCGCCCAGATTGTTGCCACCCACAGTGGTTATACCATCCGTGGTGTGCTGCTGATTTCGCTTTACGCCGATCCGCAGGATGCCGATTTGCAGTCGATGACCTTGCTGCCGAGCCTGGCATCGGTTGCGGCCTTTCATGGTCGCAATGCGCTGACCAAAGATCCGCAAGGCGCATTTGACGAGGCGGTAGAGTTTTCCCGCACGGTCTATCTGCCCGCTCTGGTCGAAGGCAGTGCGATCCCCGTCGCTGAGAAACAGAAAATCGCGGTGGAGATTGCCAAACGTATTGGTCTTACGCCGGAACTGGTTGCGCAAAAGGATCTGCGTCTCGACCCCTATGATCAGATGCTCAATATGCTGAAAGACCAGGGGCTGCGCACCGGGCAAAGCGATGCCCGCATCACCGGCAAGATCGCCGATTATGCCGACAAGAAGCAGCCCTTCGATGATCCGTCGATGTTTTCGCTTAAACCCGGCAGCTCGACCAAGGATATTGTGCAGGCCTATTTTACCGGTGAGCTGGGCTTCAGGACGGCGGAAAGCTACACCACGCTCAATATGGAGGTGAATAGCAAGTGGCAATATGATGTCGATGACGCCATCAAAATGCCCGCCGTTCTGATCGGTACTGCCATGAAAAAAGATAAAACGCTGCGTCTGTTCTGGGCGGGCGGCTTGTTCGATTTAAGAACGCCACTGTATGGCGGTATCTATGCCTTGCGTCACGCCGGTATTCCGGCTGATCGGCTGACGATCCTAACGCAGCCGTCTGGCCATGGCGTTTACGAGGGGGATGAAAACCTCAAAGGCTTTACCAAAGCGGTGCGCCAGTTTGTAACCGCAAAATAATCATTTATTATATGTAAAAAATAACGGCGCAGCGCAAGAACCGCGATGCGCCGTTTTTATATGCCGCCCTTAAAGTTTGCAGGCGCTGTCGGGCACCTCCGCATTACGCACCCATTGATAGCCGGGTACACTGGCACCGTGGGGGGCATAATCGATGGTGATATCTTTGCCGGCACGGCGCACCGTCATCTGCATATGCTGATGCCAGTGGAACAACAGGTCACTGACATTCGAGAACTGTAACACTTCATCACCGTTTCTGAGGCCGGCTTTTTCCGCCGCTGATCCGGGCACCAGTCCGCTGATGATCTTCTTGTCACCATGAAGTGAGTTTTCGCTAAAGCCCAGTTCAAATACTGGCAGCGGTGTTGGCCTGGCGCTGAAGCAGGGACCAAGCATTCCGGGCGGCGGAATAATAGCTTTCCCCGCCACCATATCATCGTCATCCTGCAGCGCATCCGGGCCAAGTTTGGCGGCGATCATGTTGCGCCAGGTCGCAATGTCATAGGACTGGCCAGTTCTGTCCCGTTTGCTTAAGGTCTTGACGATGCTGTCAAGGCTGTCCTTATCACCGCTTTTATTGCGAATTTTTGCATCAACCGCTGCAAGATACAGGAGACCACGACCATAGGGTACGCGCTGTGCCAGTGTTTCCTGCCAATAGAGTTTAGCGGCTTCACGATTGGTGAGCTGCTGTAAGGGATTAGTGTAATAGGCTGCGGCACGGTCATTGAAGATGGTCAGGAAATCCCCGGCGCTTAAAAGGCCCGCCCGATAGGACAGAATAAGTGAATAATATTCCGCAGTTCCTTCGCTGTACCAGGAAATATCGCCATGGCTACCGCTGAGCTCGGGCCAGTTATGGGTCATTTCATGGGCCAGCAACTCTTTCAGGCCCAGATCCGTTAGCGCGATGCCATCGCTGTAACTGAACATGAAGGATTTTGTCAGCGCTGTGCCGTTAGATCCGCGATAAGGATTTTTACGAATAATAATGCGATAGGATTCGTTTTCGTCATCGAAATACTTCGCCATATAGGCATAAAGCGCGTCGATAAAGCCGCCAATTTTGGCAACATCAAAAGATGGTGTGCCCAGCCAGTACATGCCGAAATGACCGGCACCTGTCGCCGGATAACTGTTCAGTGGCCCGGCGGCATAAAAGCTGTTGGCCAGCACATCTGCCGGGGCGTTTTTGCTGGTATCGCCTTCGCCAAAACTCCAGACCCCGCGGCTCGCCTTCGGCATGGCGGAAAGATCCCAGTGCAGGCTAATGTGATAGGAAATGTCTGTTTGTGGTAAGGCCAGAAACGTCAGCCCGGCACCGTTTAAGCCCGCACCCTCTGCATGCAGATCAAACAGCGGGGCTGGGTGGGTTGCAGCGGATATCGCGCGGGGCAGGGCGCGGTAGTGATAGGTGACATCGCCGACGCTGCCACGGGCGGTATACCAGCGGCGCCCCGTAACTGATGGGGCAAATGCAGAATCTTTATACGTCAGGGGCAGCGTACCCTTACTATCACTGGCCGTGAGGGCATCCCCATCATAATGCATTGCCGGAACTGACGCGACTTCAAGCGCCATAGCCAGCGCGATATCCTCAGCCTTCAGATCGGGGTGTTCAATACACAGCGTGACATCGATATAATCGACCGCCCCGTTGCTGCTATGGGGCTTTAAATTGAGATGCAGAAAGGGTTCGGCCATGGCCGGGGCGGTCAGCAGACCGGCTATCAGTGCCAACACGATTTTTATACGCCATTGCAGCATATCTGGCTCCTTCACGTTCTGGTCAATATACCTTAAAATGCGAACGGGGCAGAAGCTTTATGCTTGCTGCCCCGCCCATTCTCCCCCCCGGCCTGTTAGAAGTGTCGGCTGACAGAAATGCCGATGGTGCGTGGTGTGATCGTCGCCGCGTTATAATCGCCCGTGCGGGTAATAACGTCACGCGAGGACGCCTGCATCAGGCCCTTCTGATCGAACAGGTTCTTGCTGTAGAGCGTGAATTCCCAATTACCGGTATCAAAGCCAGCGTGCAGATCAACCGTACCATAGGCGGGCATGAAGAAGCGTTCGCCGCCGGATGCTTCTGGGAACAGGCCGTAACGCGAACCAATATAGTTGAAGGTCGCACCAACTACGCCGTCGATGCCTGTCATGATCGGAAATTTCTGGTCAGCCGACAGATTGCCAGACGTTTTGCTCGAATAGGGCAGTCGCTGCCCTTTGGTGCCATACAGGCTCGAATTATCAACATTCTGGGTCAGAATGGCGTCAGCGTAAGAGAAGTTGGCCGTAATCGTCAGCCCGTCGGATGGTGTCAGTATGCCGGAAAATTCAAAGCCGCGGCTGCGGGCAGCCCCACCGTTCTGAACGTAGGAATAGCCTGACGATGTTGCCGCCTGGAGCTGAATGTCGCGCCATTCGATATTAAATAACGAGACATCCAGCGTGAGAAGATCAGGCAGGATCACGCCTTTGAAGCCCACTTCGTAATTGGTGGTACGGTCTGGCCCATAGCTGACCGGGCCGTCGGGGGCCGAGTTCGGTCCGCCGGGGCGATAGCCGGTGGCAATGCGGGCATAGACCATCATGTCTTCGCTGATGTGATAACGCGGTGTGATGGCATAGGTGAAGACATTCGAAGATGACGAATCTTCGGTATCTGATGCATCACTCATCAGTCCGCCGTCGATCTCGTGATAATACTGGTGCAACGCGGCGATACGGGCACCAAGCTGCAGATCAAAGGCCTGTGAGAAGTGATAGGTGGCCGAGGCAAACCCGGCATATTCTGTGTAGGCGCTGGGGGCATAGGCGGTATTAAGCGACGGGAAGCCGATATCTTCCCCAGTCTTCGCGTCGACCGCATAAATCGTTTGATTGGACAGATACGCTTCATGGGTGAAGAAGCCGCCGACCATCCATTCCAGATCGTCGCCTGGCTTGGAGGCTAGGCGGATTTCCTGCGAAAACTTGTTTGACTGAGAGTAGTTTTTGATCGCCGTACCGTAATCATC
>JBAVPS010000338.1:0-7055 GCA_049693315.1 Rhizomicrobium sp.
GGTCAAGCATCTGCTCGAAGTGATGACGATCAAGCAATTGTGCCGTGCCGCCAATGTCGAAAAGATCGAAGCTGGGCCCAAGGGCGCGGTGATTGGCTTCCGTGGCAGCATGTTCGCCAATCCGGCCGGTCTGGTCGGCCTTATCACGAAGGCGCGTGGTTCGATCAAGGTGCGCCCGGATCAGAAGATCGTCGTGGCACGCGACTGGCCCGAGGCGGAAGACCGGCTGAAGGGCGTCAAAGCGGTGCTGACCCAGCTGGCGAAACTGGCGAAGGGATGAAGCAGAGCGAATGGTCCATGGGATACTTCGCTGGGCGGCAGATTGTTTGTGTTTTGTGATAACCCGTTACATGCCTCATCCTTCGACTTAGCTCAGGATGAAGAAAGTCATTGTTGTTGATGCATTTCGTATCCGCGAAGTCGGGCCAAATTGAGCCCGGAGATGATTTCATCTGGCGTTTCATTTAGCCAACCGACTTCGATGGGGATCATTTCACCGTTTTCCAGACGCAACTGAATGAAGTTGTCACTGGAATACAGAAAATGGCGGAGCTTTTTTGAAAGGCTTGTTCCGACTTCGCGGATCTGTGACAGGGGAATGCCGTTTTTGTGCGTGTATGCCACGTAAGAGCAGTAATATAGCTGGTCATTCTGAATCCAGATTGCGCGGGCCTGGCGGCGCAGGATGATGTGCCAGAGCCTGATGTTTCGTGCCAGCGCCAGCAACACCAGTGCGCATGTGAAAACACCAACATACAGTGGCCAGCCGACATCCCTGCCATCAAACAGGTGGGCCGCAATATAGGGCCATGCCTGATAGAATGCGATTGCGGTTATGGCGAGTAAAACAAGAAACTGAGGCACTGCTTTGGCAGGGGAATAACGGGCGACCACGGTTGTGTCATCCATAATCTTCTCCTGATGACGGCGTTTGTTACGGCATTTCGTTCCTGTACGGGTGCGCCGGATAGATGCCGATGACGGTGACTTTGGAGGAGAAAAATTGCAGCTCCTCCAGCGCCAGACGGACATTATGGGAATCCGGGTGGCCTTCGATATCGGCATAGAATTCGGTGGCGTTGAACGAACCGCCAAGCTGGTAGCTTTCCAGTTTAGTGACGTTGACGCCGTTGGTAGCAAAGCCGCCGAGTGTTTTATACAGCGCCGCCGGAACGTTTCGTACACGGAATAATATCGTGGTGATCACGTCGCGCCCGTCATTGGGTGGATCATCCGGCTCGCGCCCGACGATCAGAAAGCGCGTCATGTTATTGGCGGCATCTTCGACATTGGCGCGCAGGGTTTCAAGGCCATAGATCTCGCCCGCTAGCGACGAGGCTATCGCTGCACAGCTGGGATCTTTTAATTCGGCGACATGGCAGGCGGAGCCGGCGGTGTCGTACCACTGCTTTTCGGTCAGCCCCAATTCTTTGATGACCTTGCGGCACTGACCCAGCGCCGGGGCCTGACTGAACACGGTTTTGATGTCTTCGATTTTCGTGCCGGGCAGGCCGAGGATCTGATGCTGTACGCGGAAGAAATGCTCGCCCAGAATGAACAGATTGTGCGAGCCTTCCGGCGGGACATAGCCCTTTACCGCACGGCCGAAAAAACGCACCAGCTGATGCACGTCGGCGATGCGGCCATAGAGCGAGTTTTCGACCGGGATAACCGCCAGATCGGTCTGGCCGTTACGCACGGCATCCACCGCGGCCTCGAACGTTGGTTGGGCCACGGCCTCGGCCTGTGGCACCGCCTCACGCGCGGCAAGGTTGGCATAGGCGCCGGGTTCCCCCTGAAACGCTATGGTACGGGCACGCGAAACGGCGGTGTCGGTCATGCTGCTTCTTCTTTGGCAATGGCCGCACGGGCGGCGTCCAGATCTTCCTGCGTATCAATGCTCAATGGTATGGCCGGAACCTTGGCCACGCCAATGGTCAGACCTGCTTCCAAAGCGCGCAACTGTTCCAGTTTTTCACGTTTTTCGAGCGCCGAGGGTGGCAGTGAGACAAAACGCTTCAGCGCCTCGCGCTTATAGATATAGAGCCCGACGTGGAAATAGACTGGCCCCTTGCCATAGGGGGCGCGGGCGCGGGTGAAGTACAGCGCTTTGCCGAAATGTTCCGCCCCGTCCCACGCCACCACCGCCTTGGTGGCGTTTGGGTTGGCGGCGAGGGGATCATTCTCGTCGATCTCGGCAGCCAGCGTGGCAATGTCAGACCCGGTGGCGGCCAGCGCATCCAGCCCGGCTTTGAGATAGGCCGGTTCAATCGCGGGCAGATCGCCCTGCAGGTTGATCACGGTGTCGAATTCAAATTTACGGTCCACTGCGTTCAGCGCAGCAAAAATCCGGTCCGAGCCTGAGGGCAGATTGGGATCGGTCATCACCGCCTTGCCGCCCGCCGCATTGACCGCATCGGCGACTTCCTTTTCCGACGCGGCAACCACCACCGGCCCCAGCCCTGCCGCCATGGCGCGGCGCCACACCCGCACAATCATCGGCACGCCGCAAATGTCGGCCAGCGGTTTGCCCGGCAGGCGGGTGGAGGCCATGCGGGCGGGGATCAGAATGATGGGTTTCATGATTGAGCCTTGAATTTTCTGGTAGGAATTTTCTTATAGTGCCGGAAAACGCGCCTTGGGTATATAATCCGACAGATGGCGCGATAACAGAGGCTTTCGTGATGGATGCTTGGGAGTGGAATAAAATTGCGGCGGCGATCCTGTGCGCGCTGGTGCTGGTGATTGCCCTGCGCTTTGGTGCCGACGCCGTGCTGACCCCGGCACCGCTGGCGAAGCCTGCCTATGTGCCGCCTGTGCCGCCGCCGCCGGCCCCGCCCGCCGCGGCCCCAGCCAGCGCCCAGAGCAATGGTGATGGTGCGGCGGCCCCGCCGGAATCTGGTGCCCCGGCGCAGGCCAAGCCGGGCAGCCGGAGTACTAAATTGTGATTCCAACGCTGCTGACGGTTCTGCCAGCAGCCTGGGATAGCCTGTGGCAGACCAGTCTGGCGGATGGCCGGTTGCGGCTGATCAAGCATGGCACCGCAGCCTATGCGCCCGACGAAATCGATTATGTGCTGAGTTTCCGCCCGCCGCCGGGGTTGCTGGCCAGCCTGCCAGGGCTCAAGGCGGTGTTTTCGATGGGCGCGGGCATCGATGGCTTTCTGCATGGCGGTGATTATCCGGTGCAGGTGCCGCTGTACCGTTTCTGCGATCCGACCCTGACCGTGGAAATGGCGCAATATGTGCTGATGTACGCGCTGATGCACCATCGCCGGGTGGCGCATTTCGCCGAGGGGCAGAAACTGGCCGACTGGCGTCAGGCGATAATGCCACGCCAGACCCAGCAGACCCGGATCGGTGTGATGGGGCTGGGCGAGATTGGCGGCTTTGTTGCGCAGCGTTTCGTCGAGTTGGGCTTTCGGGTGGCGGGCTGGTCGCGTACCCGCAAAGCCCTGTCGGGGATAACCAGCTTTGCCGGGGCGGGGGAGCTTGATGCTTTTTTCGCAGCATCCGACATCACCATCTGTCTGTTGCCGCTGACGGATGCGACCCGGGGGATTTTGAACGCGGCGGCTTTTGCCGCCATGCCCCGGGGTGGCTATGTCATCAATGTGGCGCGCGGTGCCCATCTCGTGCCGGAAGATCTGATTGCGGCGCTGGATAGTGGCCATTTGGCCGGGGCGGTGCTGGATGTGTTCGGGACCGAACCGTTGCCGAAGGAGAACCCGCTCTGGCATCATCCCCAAATTATCGTTACGCCGCATATTGCTTCGATTCCGCAGCCCGCCGTGGCCGTCGATTATGTCTGGGCCGGGATCGAGGCGGTTGAGCAGGGCCGCATTCCTGACGGTGCGGTGGACATCACCCGCCAATACTAATCTGTGGGCGGATGGGATCGGTTTGATGTTTTTTAAGCGGCGCGGGCGGTCGATGCGGATCGGGTCGCACTGCTGACGATAAAGTTGCTCACCAGAGTGTTCAGCTTCTCGGTTTCTGCTGCCAGGCTGACCGAGGCGGCATTGCTTTGTTCCACCATGGCGGCGTTTTGCTGGGTGGTGCGATCCATCTGACCAACCGCCTGATTGACCTCCTGGACGCTGTGTAATTGTGCCCCGGCCGCCTGCGCAATACTGCCGATCAGCGTGTCGATACGGTTGATCTCGGTAATAATCTCTTTTAGCGCCGTGCCGGTTTCGCCGACATGTTTGACGCCGAAGGCAACATGTTCGCCGGATTCCCGGATCAGCGTCTTGATGTTTTGCGCAGCTTCCCGGGAACGGCCAGCCAATGCCCGCACTTCCTGTGCCACCACGGCAAAGCCACGCCCGGCATCGCCCGCACGGGCAGCCTCGATCCCGGCGTTGAGGGCCAAAAGATTGGTCTGAAATGCGATCTCGTCAATGACGCCGGTAATATCGGAAATCTGCCGCGACGAATTTTCAATCCGCGCCATAGCCTCAACCGCGGTATCGACCACTTTATCCCCGGTTTCGGCAGCTTTCTTGACGATGACGGTGTTGTTGGCAGCGTCTTTGACGTTCTGGTTGGTGGCCTTGACGGTGTTGGTGATTTCTTCCATCGCCGCTGAGGTTTGTTCCAGCCCGGCGGCCTGTTGTTCGGTCCGGTGTGCCAGATCACCCGAGGCATTGGCAATTTCGCCCGCCCCGGATTTGATGCTGGCGGTGGATTCGGCGACGGTCTGCATGGCGCGATCGATATTTTCAACGGCCAGATTAAAGTCGTCGGCGATTTTGCTTAGTGCACCCTCGAAGTTTTCGGTAATCCGACAGGTCAGATCGCCCGCCGCCAGTGCGGACAAGGCCTTGCTCATTGATGTGACACAGTTGTTGATGATGCGGTCCTGAGCGGCCTTTTCCTGTTCAATGGCATCGCGATAGGCCCAGATCGCCATATCCATATCGAGCATGACGGCGATGTTGATGGCGTCGATCACTGCTTTCAGTCTGTCGGGATCATCACTATATGCGTCAACTGCCAGCCCGTGCAGCATGCCAAGCACAAACTGATATCCGGCAATATACCAGCGGGGTTCCAGGCCGATTTTCTTATGCGCCATACCAATGCGATAGACGGCCTGCATATGATCTTCGTCGATCATATGGTTGAACAAACGCTCCCAATGCTGGCCTTGCGCAGATTTGAGCCGGTCGGTCTGATTGCCGATAATGGTAGTCAGTGCGGGCTCGGCCTGCACATGGTCGTAAAACCTGTCCAGAATATCTTTCAGCTGCGGTTTCACCACACCCCAGAATTCCTGCAAGAGCCCGAGCTTTTGTTGGTCCATCCGGGCATAGCGCAACCGTTCTGCGATCCGGAAGCGTTCAGACACGTCTTGCATGCTGGTCTCCTGGCTTTCTCACGCGAGATGGGGGCGCAGCGTGGGTGTAAGCAATGCGTGAATAGTGCATGCCAAACATTAATAGAATTATACTGATACGAGAAATCTGTTTTTATTAACGTAATAATACTTGGTGTTCGTAAGGAAATGCGCACATCACCCCAAAAAAACACAAGAAAAGAGCCTTAATGACTACTGCGTCAATCCATGAAATGTTGGTGGTGGCGCATGACATTATAGCGTCAGGCATCAAATAGCGTCGTTAATCAGATCGCTGTTGCCACAACGGTTCCGGCGGCTTTTGCGGCGGTCAGGCTACGGGCAACGTCGTCAAAAACGGTGCCCCAGTCGCCGTTATTCTGTTGGCGAAAAAGTTGGGCGCTGGGGTACCACGGGCTATCGGTCCGGTCCATCAGCCAGCGCCAGTCAGGAACAGCCGGCAGCAGAAGCCACAGCGGTTTACCCAGCGCACCAGTGACATGGGCGATGGAGGTATCGACCGAGATCACTAGATCCATTTCGGCAATCAGGGCGGCGGTATCAGAAAAATCGTGCAAAGCTTCGCTATGGCACTGAATAAAAGGAAATGCAGTCAGGATATCGATATCTTCCTGACGGATTTCCTTCTGCAGGCAGTGAAAGTCAAATGGCAGGCCCAAAATGGGTGCGAACTGCGCTACCGAGATCGAGCGTTTTCGATCCGGCGCGGTGCCCTGCTTGCCTGCCCAGACCAGCCCAACGCGCAGATCTTTACGGGCACCCAGCTGTTGCTGCCACTTAAGGCGTTTGCCCGGATCGGCAGACAGATAGGGCGTGGCACCCGGTATAGTGCCCAGCCGGGTTTTAAAGGCCCGCGGCAGGCTCATGGTGGGGCAATGCAGGTCAAAATCGGGCAGTGGGCTGCCGGTCGGGATCAGTGTCAGCTGTCCCGGTACCGCGGTTTTGCCCAAACTGGCCAGCAGTGCAAGCAAGGTCTCGGGCACCTCAAACAGCACGCGGGCACCTTTGGCCAGCACCATCGGGATGTAGCGCGAAAACTGCACTGTATCGCCCAGGCCCTGTTCAGCATGGATCAAAATGGTCTTACCGGAAATATCCTCTGCGCCCGTCCATAAGGGGTATGTGAACGAACGCACCGCATGGGCTAGCGATGGGCTGTGCCAACGCCATTCGTAACCGTCCCAGCCATTGGCCATGTCCCCCCGCAGCAGGTCGATGATCGCCACATCCCAATGCGCATCGGCGTCATCGGGGCTGATGTCCACCGCATGGGCATAGCTGGCACGGGCTTCGTCAAAGCGTTTGAGTTCGCGCAGGACATTGCCACGGTTGATCCAGATGTTGGTGTTGTGTGGGGCCAGTGTTATCGCAACCTCAAAATCGGCCAGCGCCTCTTCAAAACGGTACAGGTCTCTCAGCGTGTTGCCGCGATTGCCGTAAAATATGGCAGCCTGCGGGCAGAGGTTGATGGCATGGTCAAAGGCGGTGAGGGCTTCTTCCAACCGGCCAAGCTGGCGC
Source organism: Rhizomicrobium sp. (assembly GCA_049693315.1). Lineage (GTDB taxonomy): Bacteria > Pseudomonadota > Alphaproteobacteria > Micropepsales > Micropepsaceae > Rhizomicrobium. The sequence continues at coordinate 6,880 of JBAVPS010000338.1, forward strand.
AGGGCATTGCCGCAGCTGCAGTAGGCTTCGGGAAGGTTGGCATCGAGCGCCAGCGCGTGCTCACCACTGATGATGGCGTCTTCATAGCGCTGCATCTCGTTGAGTACATTGCTACGGTTGCAATAGGCTTTGGCATAGTTGGGTGCCATGGCAATGGCATTGTTAAAGCAGAGCAG
>JBAVPS010000339.1:0-9336 GCA_049693315.1 Rhizomicrobium sp.
ATATATCATCGCAATATTTCAGAAAAAACCAAAAAAAATAACGGCGATAAATTCACTGATCACAGATGTGTTTCCGACGTGCAAATTTACCGTAAAATCACGTCACATTACCACAAAGAAGACCCACGCATTGCCATACTTTGTTACAATGTCGTTGTTTTGATTATGTTTTATGCAGTTGTTTGTTTTTTAATCACGCCCTAAATTTGGTCAAAATATTGACATTTTAGGGCAGCAAAGCTACCTATAGCAGTATAAGAAGTGGAATAGATTCACCCCATAACCGTATTTTACTGCATAATTTAGTTATAATAGTTACAAAACAGTCACATGCAGGCACGCATTTACGTATACTTTATGCGAACAGCTTGCCCCCTGGGACATTATTAGCAACCATACATGTAGAAAATTAGTTACTCGCACAATACGGCGTAAAACTAATCATTCTGCACATTTTTTGTGTAACATGGGGGTTCTCAATGTCTGACAGTACCAAAAGGCGATGTTCCTTACTGAGACGAACGACCGCACTGTCCCGCCCGGCGATGGCCGCCGGCCTTCTGCTGGCGATTGGCGTTCCGGTGGCGGAAATTGTCTCAATCCAACCGGCAATGGCGGATTCTTATTCCTCGGCACCTTCTCGGGGAAAGTGTCCAATACATCTGGTGCGCCGGTTCGCGGCGCGACCATTACGGTCACATCGGTTGACCAGGGCTTTGCCCGTAACGTCAAAACCGACAAAGATGGCAGTTACAACGTTCCACAGCTGCCGATCGGCAAATACAAAGTCAAAATCGTAGCGCCAGGCTTCAGCGCATATGATGACGAAGTTGCCTTAAACCTTGGCACCTCGTCTTATAATTTCTCGCTCGATCTCAAGGCATCGAATGATGCCAATGTTGAAACCGTGGTGGTGCGCGGCACGAAGCAACAGATCAAAGACTTTGATCGCACCACCACCGGCCTGACGATTGACGTCAGCGAAATCACCCAGAATATTCCGGTATCGCGATCGCTGAACGATCTGATCACGCTGGCCCCAAGCACCGCAAAAAGCGATGGCTATTGGGGCGCGCTCAATTCGATGGGCGGCGGCGCGGTCAACGAAAACGTTTATTACCTCAACGGTTTCGACATCACCGACTCCCGCAGCTACCTTGGCGGCGCGACCATTCCATTTGAATTTTACAATACGGTCGAGGTCAAAACCAGCGGCTGGGCGTCGGAATTCGGCCGTGCCACCGGCGGCGCGGTCAACACGATTTCCAAGTCGGGCAGTAACGATTTCCATACCGGCGTTACCGCCTATTGGTCACCCAGTGCGCTGCATGCGACATCGCCCAACGACTACAATTACGAAAACCGTAAACAGGTAACCGGTTCCAGTAGCGAGAATGTCTATTTCAGTGGCCCACTGATCAAGGACCATCTGTTCTATTATGCCCTGGTCAATTTCAACCAGAGCCGCAACCAGTACAACACCTGGGATGTTGGTGATAACGTCTACCCTTATAAAAGCACTGATGGCACGCCAGCAACGCAGTATACGGTGAAGAATAACAGCCCATTCTACGCCATTAAACTCGATGGCTATATCAACGAAAACCATCACATCGAATACACGCGGTTTGATAACCACGCAATTCAGTACACTTCCGCCAAGACCTATGATTCCGATACTGGTACCTTCAGCACGGATAATGGATCAACACGTAAAAATACCGGCGGCCCGACGGACATCATTCGCTATACCGGAGTGCTGACCGACTGGCTGACCATTTCCGGTCTGTGGGGCCATCAGCATTCCAACAACAGAACAACCGGCAGCAGCGGCGCCAGCTGCCCGATTGTCTATGTTTACGGAACCAGCTCGACCGGCACGCGTAAGGGCTGTTGGACAGCATCGACGCTGACCACCGGTGGGGATGCCCGCACCGAATATCGCTTTGACGCTGACCTCTATTTCCATTTATTGGGTGAGCATCACGCCCGCGTCGGTTATGACATCGAGCGCCTTGTCGAGGATTATGATTATGGCTATTCCGGCGGGGCCTATTATCAGTACAAAACAACTGCCAGCACAGCATCGCTGACCACCGACAATGGCAAAGTCTCACTGGCGGCCGGAACTGATTATGTGCGCAAGATTGTCTATGCTCAGCAAGGCAAGTTCTCCACGCTCAATTCTGCCCTCTATGCGCAGGATGCATGGAAAATACCAGAGCTGGGGCTGTCGATCTTCGGTGGCTTACGCTGGGATCGTTTCCAGAACCGCAACTATGAAGGCGTAACCTTCATCAAAATGAACAATCAGGTTGCCCCACGCGTCGGCGCCACCTACGACCTGTTCGGTGACGGCAATACGAAACTGTCTGCGTTCTTTGGCCAGTATTATCTGCCGATTGCCAACAACACCAACGCCCGTCAGGCGGGCTATAACCCGTACTATTGGACCTATTACTACTATACGGGCATTGACAGCACGACCTATGCGCCGACCGGGCTCACCGAAATCGGCACCTACACATCGAGCGAGGCAACGCGCCCGGTGTGGGAACTGTCCGCCAAAAACCTCAAGCCGATGCGTGAGGATGAATACACCGTTGGCTTCGATCACACCTTCAGCAGCAATGATGGTCGCTTCGGTGTGTTTGACAAATGGCTGGATGGTTGGAATTTTGGCCTGCACGGAACCTATCGTAATCTGGCCTCGGTCATTGAAGACACCGAGCTGGATGGTCCGCTGCTGAAATATTGCGCCGACCATGGCATTTCGGGTTGCGACTCGGTCTGGGGCAGCTCGGTTGCCTGGACACTGATCAACCCGGGCAGCAAGGTCGTTTTCCAGACCAAGAACCTGCCGGGTACCAACGGGGCCCTGACCACCATCACGCTGACGCCGGAAGAAATGGGGCTGCCCAAGGCAACGCGCGATTACAAATCAATCGAACTGACCATGAACCGTCCGTTTGATGGCGAATGGGGCTTTGATGGTTCCTACACCTGGGTACGCAGCTATGGTAACTACGAAGGCGGTGTGAAGTCGGATATCGGTCAGTCTGATACCGGCCTGACCCAGGACTTCGATACCATCACCAGCGTGCTGGGTGCCAAGGGTGATCTGCCCAATGGTCGCGAGCATACTTTCAAGCTGCATGGCACCTATTCACCGATCCAGAACCTGCTGATCGGCCTGTCCGTCACCGTTCAGTCGCCGCGTAAATTCGGCTGCATTGGTGACAGCCCGGACGATTACAACGGTGCCGATTACACCTCGGCGACGACGTCCTCGTCTTCGTCCTGGTTCTGCCCCACCACGACCAAGGGGATCACGGCTTATGGCTATGATTCATCCGGAACGGTGGCCTATACGCCGCGCGGCACCCAGTTCGAGTCCGACTGGCTCAGCCAGGTTGATCTGAACTTCAACTACCTGATTCCGCAGCCTTATGAGGATGTCAAAACCGTCCTGACACTGTCGATCTTCAACCTGTTCAATTCGCATGCCGGCACCGAGTACAACGAGTATGGCGATCTGGGTGGGCATCAGGCCGACCCGCATTATGCTGAAAAGACCGGCTGGCAGACCCCGCGTTACGTTCGTATGGGGATTGAGATCCGCTACTAAGTCTTACAGTACGTAAATTCCCCAGTGATATGAAACGACAACAGGCCCGCCAGTGACGGGCCTGTTTTTTTTCGCACACAACACACCCAAAAGTAGCAAACGACCTTCAAAGCGGATCACACCAGATGACAAAGCAGCCTATTTTGTGTATCCCCCCGGGCCATGAGCGAACCTACCCCTGCCACAGAAGCCGCCCGTCGGCGCACCTTTGCCATCATTTCCCACCCGGACGCCGGTAAAACGACGCTGACCGAGCATTTGCTGCTCCTGGGCGGTGCCATTCACGAGGCGGGTAAGGTTAAAGCCCGTGGCGAAGCCCGGCGCGCCCGCTCGGACTGGATGAAGATCGAGCAGGAACGCGGCATTTCCGTCACCTCGGCAGTGATGACGTTTGAATATGAGGGTGCGGTGTTCAACCTGTTGGACACCCCCGGCCATGAAGACTTTTCCGAAGATACCTACCGCACCCTGACTGCCGCCGACTCTGCCGTCATGGTGATCGACGCGGCCAAGGGCATCGAGGCCCAAACCCGTAAGCTGTTCGAGGTTTGCCGTCTGCGCGATATTCCGATCGTCACTTTCATCAACAAGATGGACCGTGAGGCGCGCGAGAATTTCGAGCTCTTAGACGAAATCGGCGACCAGCTGCAGCTTGATCTGTGCCCGATGGTGTGGCCGGTGGGCTATGGCCTCAACTTCCGCGGTGTGCTCGATTTTGCCCATGAGCAATTTGTTCCTTTTGTCGCCCATGGCACCCATCCGGACATTTACCCACAGGACCAGATGGCGGCGCATTTGCGCCCGGAAGAGCTGGAAAAGTTCAACGAGGAAGTCGAGCTGGCCCGTGGCGTGCTGCCCCGCTTCGATCTGGAATCCTATCGCGCAGGTCATCTGACGCCGGTGTTCTTCGGCTCGGCCTTAAAGAATTTCGGCGTGCGTCAGCTTTTGTCGGCGCTGGCCCGCTTTGCGCCGCCGCCACGCACCCAGGCCGCCAAGGAACGCACCATCGAACCGGCGGAAAAAGAAGTCACCGGCTTCGTGTTCAAGGTTCAGGCCAATATGGACCCCAACCACCGCGACCGCGTTGCCTTTCTGCGCCTGTCGTCGGGAAAATTCACCCGCGGCATGAAGCTGACCCAGTCCGGCACCAACAAGACCATGGCGGTGCATAACCCGATCCTGTTCTTCGCCAAAGAACGCGAAACGGTGGACGAGGCCTGGCCGGGCGACATCATCGGCATCCCCAACCACGGTGTCTTACGCGTTGGCGACACCCTGTCGGAATCGGGCAAGGTGGTCTTCACCGGCATTCCCAACTTCGCCCCGGAAATCCTGCGCCGCGTCCATTTGGGTGACCCGATGAAGCAAAAACATCTGGCGCGCGCCCTGACCTCGCTGGCCGAGGAGGGCGTCACCCAGGTGTTCAAGCCGCAAATCGGTTCGCAGTGGATTGTCGGCGTGGTCGGCTCGCTGCAGCTTGACGTGCTCAAATCCCGCCTCAAAAGCGAATATGGGCTGGAAGCCGGGCTGGAACCGTCGCCCTTTGATGCGGCGCGCTGGATTTCCGGCACCGACGAGGCTGTGGATAAGTTTATCGCGTCCAACAAGGGCGGCATGGCCACCGACCGTGACGGTGCCCACGTCTTCCTGGCCAAAAGCGCCTGGGAAATCAATTATGTCGCGGAAAAGTTCCCCGGCATTACCTTTGCCAAGACCCGCGAACGCGCCGACGTACAAAGCTAGAATAATTGACGTAAAATGGCGCTATGCCGCGCGGATACGCTCGCCCGAACCGGGCGGGCTTTGGCGGTTTTGTAACTGCCAGCAGGCGGTCAGGTTATCGGCGGCCCGCTGCGAAACCCGGTCATAGGCCCCCAGCCGGATCAGACCGCCGGGCAGACCCTGAAAAGCCAGCACCGCCAGCGCCGAATAAAACGCCCGCCCCAGCCGGGTGCCTTTGCACAGCACCGCCAGCGACAGGCCGCTTTCGTCGCCCAATATGCCGACGGCGGTCGACAGCGGCACGTGCATGGCCCCAACCAGCCGGTGGGCCAGACTGTCACGATCTGCATCCCGCACCGTGCCCAGCAGCATCAGCGGATCATAGGCGGCCAAGGGTTGCACCCGGCCCCCCTCATCCTCGTTACGCCGGAGCAGAACCTGCCGCAGACCGTCCGGGGCGCAATGGAAGATTTCGTTGGCCAGCCCCAGCGGCAGATCATCCAGCGTTGCCAGCCGGGCCGCCAGCCTTTTGCGCAGGATGCCATCGGCTTCCTGCAGTGTCATATCGAGAAGGGCAAGCACCGGCGGGCGCATAGCCAGCGGGCATTCAGCGGGCCAGTCGACCAGAAAGTCGACCAGATCCACCGCCAGGGCCGCGCGCTGCGCCGGGCCCTGGTCGGCCAAAGTCAGAAAACGTTTTAAACGATCCCGTGCCGCCAGCATGCGTCTGCTCCGTATACGACGCAAGCTTAGGGCGCGATTGGTTGTCGTTCCATTAACCAGAACACACACGGCATTGTATGTTCTGGCCGGGAATTTGGGATGTCACTCCCCGACAATCACCCAGTCATCGGCGAAGAAGCCGTTGAAGGGGGTGCGGACCGCGATGGTGTAAGCGCCCATCGAGCTGAAGACGATATAGTCACCAACAGCGATATTAGCCGGCAGCATCAGCGGGCGGGGCAGCACGTCGAGGGTATCGCAGGTCGGGCCATAGACCCGGAACGCCTTTTCCTCGCCATGCATCTTCTCGACCGCGGTGCCTTCATCAACGGTATAAACCTGGAAGGGGTATTCGGCGTCGAAGCCCGGCAGGGTCAGCTCGTCAAAGCTGCCATAGATGCCGTCGTTGAGATAAATCTTGTCGCCGCGGCGCATGATGACGCGGGTGACCAGCGTGACACCTTCGGCGCACAGGGCACGGCCCGGCTCGCACATCACCGGCAGATTTTCGTCTTCCAGCGTCGAGAGCGCCTCGCGGATGGTATCAAAATACCACAGATAGGAGGGCAGCTCGTAATTGGCATAAGGCGCCGGGAAACCGCCACCGATGTCGAGTGCGCCAATCTTGACACCCGAAATCTCGATAGCGCGACGGGCTTTCTCGATCGCCTGGGCATAGGAGAAGGACGACAGGCACTGCGAACCGACATGGAAGGTCAGGCACGGGGTCTCGCCTAAGTCGGCGACCCGCTTGAGCAGCCGCGCGCCATCATCCGGCGTGGTGCCGAACTTGCTCGACAGTTCCAGAAGCGCCCCACCGGCAGCCGCCGACAGGCGCACGAAAATGCGAAGGTCTTTCGGATTGCCGGTTTCGGCGATCAGTTTGTCCAGTTCATCGTCGCAATCGACGACAAAGTCGCGCACGCCAAACTGGTCATAGGCAATCTTGCCATGACCGGGGAAGCGCAGCGGCGACATGTAATGGCAAATCGCATCGGGAAACAGGCCGCTGATCAGCTTGATCTCGCCCAGCGAGGCGGTATCGAAATGACGAATGCCCGCGGCATAGATCATCTCAAGCACCTTGGGCTCGGGATCGCACTTGACCGCATAGAGCGGCGTGCCGTGAAAGCCATCGAGAAAGCGTTTAGCCGCAGCCTCGAATTTAGCGGGCAGAAGGCAATAAACCGGTTCAACCGGTTGCATTTGGCCGATCACCTCTTCAACCGAGGCAAACCGCTTCAGATTCAAACGCTGAGGCACTTCCATGACTTCACAAGTCTCCCAAAGACGCGCGCCTTTTGAGGCAGGGGGGGGCCAGGGTCAAGAAAAAACATTTCAAAAGTCGACCGACAAAACAAATGGGCCCCACACATTCGCGTGCAGGGCCCATACTTGCGGCACAATAGCCGAAATAGCTATTGCCAATTCTGGTTAATGATCGGTTGGCGCAGGCGGCTGCGGACCCATCTCAGACCCACCATGCGGACCGTCATGGCCACCGTCATGCGGCCCGTCATGAGGCCCCTGAGGGCCACCCATCGGGCCACGCGGACCATGGTGGGGTTCCAGCGCCAGCTTCTGATCATCGCTCAGACTGGCTGCAAGAGCTTCCAGTGCGGGCAGCTCGGCCTTGATCTCGGTCAGCTTGTCCTGCAGCCCCTGCATTTCATGCTTCAAACCTTCGACCGGCGACGGAACCGGCGGCTTGGCACCCTTGCCCGCATCCGGCGGCGGCAGGTCAGGCCCCTTCATCGACAGACAGGTCTCGCTATGCGCCTTGGCGGCACTGAGCTTGACCGTCTTCCACTTTTCAAACAGGGGTTTCTGTTTCGCGGTCAGTTGCAGGCGCACTTCCAGCTCGGCCAGCGCACCCACCTCGTGGGCATAGAAGCCGCTGCACATCTGTGCGTGATGCTTCTGCATATCCTCTTTGCTGAAAGCCTTGCCCGCAAACGGGCCCGGTCCAGTATTGGGCCCCGCAGGCGGCGGGGCAGCTTGCGCCAGCGCGGCAGGCGCGATCAGCGCGGCCGCGACAAACGCAGCAATCACAGTTTTCTGAGCCATCGGCATCCTCATGCTTCACCTTCGCAGCGAGTGTAACAAACCCACCCTGCGAAACCCTGCCCAAGCCAGATCAGAATTGTCTCGAATTGTCATGTACACGACGCTCGCGACGGCCTGCGGTGACAAAATCACACCGTATCCGTGCACTGAAATGCAAACGGGCGCCCGATCAGGGGCGCCCGTTATGGCTATACATGTCCCAGCATGACAAGCTTAGTTGCCGTCACTGTCCTTGTTGTCAGTGCCACTGGCGCTTTTCTTACCGCCGAACAACCAGTTCATCAGGCCGCCCTTCTTCTCGGACGGCGCGGCGGCACCCTGGCTGCCGGGCGCCTGCGTGGCGCTGGATGGCGAGGTGGTGGTCAGCGGCGTGGCGGATTCGTCATCGCCCTCGGTGCCGGTGGCCATCATATCTTCGTCGACCTCGGCATAGGGGGCCGAACGGTTGAGCGCTTTGGCTGGCAGGCCTTTTTCCGCCGCCCGCATAGTATTGCGCCAGATTTCCGCCGGCAGCGTGCCGCCGGTCACATTCTTCATCGGCGAGGAATCGTCATTGCCGACCCAGACGCCCGCCGCATAATCCGCGGTGAAGCCCATGAACCAGGCATCATGATAATCCTGCGTGGTACCGGTTTTACCGGCGGCCTCGTGATCCCACAGACCGGCATTGCCGCCGGTGCCCGATGTGATCACGTTATACATCATCGCGGTCAGATCGCGGTCAACCGAGGTGGCGATCACCCGGTCATCTGGCGGGGGCTGGCGACGATAGAGCACGGTGCCGCCAGACGTTTTCACCTCGGTGACGAAGTAAGGATAGGCCTTGAGCCCGCCCGAAGCGATCGCGGCATAGGCCCGCGTCATTTCCATCAGCGTCACTTCGCTGGTGCCAAGCGCCAGCGACGGGTGGTGACGCAGCGGCGATTCGATACCCAGCCGCTTGGCAGCATCAACCACTTTACCGACGCCGACTTCCTGCGCCACTTCGACCGCAATGGTGTTGACCGAATGGGCCAGGGCATCGGACAGGGTCAGCGTGCCGTAATTGTGGCCACCGAAATTGGTCGGCGACCAGCCATCAATGGTCACCGGCTGATCTTCACGCACATCGCTGGGCGTCATACCGGATTCCAGCGCGGCCAGATAAACGAAGGGCTTGAAGCTCGACCCCGGCTGACGGTGGGCCTGTGCGGCAC
>JBAVPS010000340.1:0-2781 GCA_049693315.1 Rhizomicrobium sp.
GGGTGGAGCGGCTGGTCCCTGCGGTGATGGAAGCCGATGCCGCCTGGAACAAACGCATTCCGACCGCCCAGCTCAATCGCTTTTTACAGGACGCGCTGGTCCGCCACGCGCCGCCGGCGATTCATGGCCGCCGGGTCCGCATCCGCTATATGACACAGGCCAAGAGCCGGCCGCCAACCTTTGCCCTGTTCGGCAATCAGCTTGATTCGCTGCCCGAGGCCTATCAGCGCTATCTGATTGGCGGCTTACGGGAAAATTTCGATCTGCACGGCACGCCGATTCGATTCTCGCTGCGCACCACCGATAACCCTTACGACTTAAAGAGTAAGGGCAATCGCAAGCCGAAGAAAAAATGAAGCATCTGGGCCGCCCGCCTTCAGACAGATACGGCGGGTTGCTCATGCTTTTTTGTTTTGTCGCAACGTTACGCGCAAAACCGGGTTCCACTTTTGCGCATGCACACGTTACGTAAAGGCGGGACTTAAAGGCGGGGTTTCCCCGCCTTTTGTGTTTTTCGGGGGTGACTGGCGCGCCAGCGGCCGTACCAAACTTCGGTGCGGCGACGGAAGCGTCGAATCGGATGGAACTCCACCGACAGAATCAGAATGCCCAAAGGCAGCATCCAGAACCCCAGAATCGGCAAGAAGCCGAGACAGCCCCCCACACACAGCACAACGCCCAGTGTAACCCGTTGCCATTTCTGGCCCGGGACAGGAATCGAGAAGCGTCCGAAGCGAACTTTTAGTACGGAATTCCTTGGTTCAGTCATGCGACCTCAAGAAAAATGTTTCGTGGCATCAATTTGATATAGCTATTCCCGTTAAGACGCGCTAGAGAACGCGGCCTCAAGAGCACACCGTTCCCCGGTAGCTCAGCGGTAGAGCAACCGGCTGTTAACCGGTTGGTCGCTGGTTCGAATCCGGCCCGGGGAGCCACTTCTTTCTTGTAGGCAAGACGATTGGGTAGGCAGCCGAAAATGGCTCACGAAACGCCCCTCGTATCCACCACCTGGCTAGCCGATCATCTGGGCGAGGTTATCCTCGCCGATGCATCCTGGTATATGCCGGGCGAGGCCAGAAATCCTAAAACCGAATATCAGGCGGGTCATATTCCCGGCGCGATTTTTTTCGACATCGACGCGCTGTCGGATCACAGCACCGATTTACCCCATATGCTGGCCCCGGCTGCCGACTTTGCCAGCAAGGCGGGGGCGCTGGGCCTTGCCGATGGCAGACTGATCGTCTTCTACGATGGTGCCGGGCAGTTTTCGGCCGCACGGGCCCGCTGGATGCTGCGGGCTTATGGCCACACGGCGGTCGCGGTGCTGGATGGCGGCCTGCCCCGCTGGCAGGCCGAGGGACGCGCCCTTGCCACCGGAACTCAAACCCTGCCCCCGGCCCATTTTACCGCCCGGCTGATGCCCGGACTGGTGCGCAACTGGCGTCAGGTGCTGGGCAACCTTGAAACCAAAGCCGCACAGGTGCTGGACGCCCGCGGGGCACCGCGCTTTACCGCGACCGAGGCCGAACCGCGCCCCGGCGTGCGCGGCGGCCATATCCCCGGCAGCACCAATGTGCATTACAAAAGCCTGCTGCAGGACGATGGCCGCTTCAAAAGCATCGCCGATTTGCAGGCGCTGTTTGCTGATAAACAGGTCAATCTGGCCGCCCCGATCATCACCAGCTGCGGCACCGGGGTGACGGCGGCGATTGTGATGCTGGCGCTGGAACTGGCCGGGGCAAAGGATGTCGCCCTCTATGACGGCTCCTGGACCGAATGGGGCGGGCGCGATGACACGCCGGTGGAAACCGGTCCATGACCAAGCCGAAGGCGGCCCCGCCCGACAAAGCGCCCAATAAAACACCAGATAGCGCTGCCCCGAAGACGGTTGGAATGACGGTAACGTTTCTGCACATGCACCAACGCTCGGTCATGGTGGCACCGACCGCCCCCAAGGAAAAAGTCGCAATTCTGCGCGCCGACCATCCGCCGGTGCATTTCTATCGCTACCTGTATAATGCGGTGGGTGGGCCCTGGCTGTGGGTCGAGCGCCGCAAGATGAGCGACGAAACCCTTTCGGCCATCATCACCAATCCGCTGAACGAGCTGTATGTGCTTTATGTCGCCGGTTGCCCGGCTGGCATGGGCGAGATTGATTTTCGTAAACCCGACACAGCGCAGATCGCCTATTTCGGGTTGGTGCCGGATTATATCGGCCGCCGTCTGGGGTATTTCTTCCTGTACCACGTTGTCGCCAACGCCTGGTCGCGGGCGGTGCACAAAGTGACGGTCAACACCTGCACGCTGGACCATCCGCGTGCACTGCCGCTGTATCAGCGCATGGGCTTCACGCCCTATTCGCGCGAAGACCGCTATATCGAACTGCCTTAAAAACTCTCAGCCTGCTGTAAGCGCAGCCGTGCCCCCACACCAAAATCGCGTTAGCGGGAGAATTGCACCCGTCAGGCACCAAAGAACGGCATTTTAGTGAACCTGCTGCCCGCAAGGTTATTTTCTTTCGCGCTGGGATGTGCAAACTGCCGCACGGAATATTTCAAGGCGTTACTATGAACGATCCCACCGCAAAGCCTGCCCTTGTTTCTGATGACCGATCCTGGTTCGGCCATCCGCGTCTGCTGTCCATTCTGTTCACCACCGAAATGTGGGAACGTTTTGGCTATTACGGCATGCGTGCGGTGCTCGTTCTGTATCTGGTCGAGCATTTCGTCTTTGCTGACCGGGTCGCCAACGGCCTTTATGGTGCCTTCACCTCGCTGGTCT
>JBAVPS010000341.1:0-6735 GCA_049693315.1 Rhizomicrobium sp.
TCGGCGGCCTGCAGGCCACGACAGGCACCCAGATAGGTGTTCATAGAACGCTGCCCGTCGGGGGCCACGGCGATCAGGCAGCAGGCGGTCGAGGGGCCTTCATCTGCCATCGAGGTGGTGAAGCGGATACCCAGTTCTTTCAGACTTGAGGTAAAGGCCGAACCCAGCCGGTCATCATGGACCTTGCCGATATACTGGCCCGCGCCCCCGAACGAGGCGATGCCCGCCATGGTGTTGCCCGCTGACCCGCCGGCCATTTCGCGCCGCTCGGCCGGGAAGGCCTGATACAGCTCGTGGGCGCGGTATTCATCGATCAGCGTCATGACGCCTTTGGCGATTTTGTGAGCGAGCAAAAAGGCATCGTCCACCGGTGCCAGAACGTCAACAATGGCATTGCCCATGGCAACTACGTCGGCGGTGCGATCCATGATCTTCTCTCCCTTAAGGCGGCAGCTAAATTTTCGGTCTTTGCAATGCCCGATGATGGCAGGCAGTGCAAGGGTCCAACAGGTCACGGCACAGCCTTAAAACGGTTGAACCGCAATTTGTTTTCGTCTTTGGCAAAGTGGGGCTTTAAATCATAAACCACGGCATACATTTCGGTGGAGCGCCCGCCGAAATAGGCTATCACTTATGCGTAACCAGTAAACGCGATGACCGGTAAAGGCGCCGCTAAGATGGTGGTGGTGATGCGTAAAACTCTGTTCGTTTTGGGATTGTGTCTGGCGGCATCGGCTTGCGCCCCGCGGCAGCGGGCCGAGGAGAGCTTCATTCCGATTCCGCCGCCGGTCAATGGTCACAGCAAGCCGCTGATCCAGTTCACCGGGACCGAGCTGCAGGAAATCTATGGCAAGCCCGATTTTGTCCGTCTGGAAACCGGCAGCCAGATGTGGCGCTATGATGCCGGGATCTGCCGCATTTTCTTCTTCCTCTATCCGCAACAGGCGGGTCAGGATGCGACGCTGGCGATCAAGCAGATGGAAAGCGTGCCGTCGAGCCGCCCCGGCCATATCGAGCGCAATTGCTTCAACGCACTACAGCTCAGGGTCAAAGCGGGATAGTGCAACGCGCGCCTCGTTTCTCTAGATCCGTTTTTCCCTGAACTGGCACAGTGGCCGCACCACACATACATCGCATTTGGGCGCGCGGGCGGTGCAGACATAGCGCCCGTGCAGGATCAGCCAGTGATGGGCATCCTGAAGATACTTGTCCGGCACTATGGCCATCAGACGGTCTTCGACTTCGCGCACATCCTTGCCGGGGGCAAGCCCGGTGCGGTTTGACAGCCGGAAGACATGGGTATCCACCGCCAGCGTCTTGTGGCCAAAGGCGATGTTCAGAACAACATTGGCGGTTTTGCGGCCCACCCCGGGCAGGGCTTCCAGCGCCTCGCGGGTCTCGGGCACCTTGCCGCCATGACGGGCGATCAGAAGCTCGGACAGGGCGATGACATTTTTTGCCTTACCACGAAAAAGGCCGATGGTTTTGATATGCTCGACCAGCCCGGCTTCGCCTAGCGCCAGCATTTTTTTTGGATTGTCGACGGTTTTAAACAGGGCTTCGGTGGCCTTGTTGACGCTTTTGTCAGTGGCTTGCGCCGACAGCACCACCGCCACCAGCAAAGTATAGGCGTTGGTATGGTTCAGCTCGCCCTTGGGGTGGGGATTGGTCTTTTTCAGGGCGGCAAAGAAGCTTTCGACGTCTTTCTTACTAAACATACTGGTCATCCGGATAGGGCAGTGTAGAATCTCTCTAAACCGTTCCGCATACAAGTGAGGGCTGCCATGAAAATTTCCCGCCAGCCGCCTAAAACCGTCTTTTACGGTTTTGCCAGGTCGCCTTTTGGTCAGGCGATCGCGCTGTTCAGCGATGACGGGCTTTGCGGTTTTGGCTTTGGTGCGAAAAAGGCAGATCTGCTGGCCGATTACCGCAAACGCTGGCCGGTGGATTTTATCCGTGACGATGATCTGGCCCAGAAAATCATTGGTGATGTTTTTGCGGGAAAATGCTGGCCGCTGCACCTGATCGGCAGCGACTGGCAGATTGCGGTCTGGCGGGCACTGTTAAAAATCCGCCCGGCAAAGACCACCAGCTATGGCGCACTGGCAGAAATCTTGGGCCATCCCAAAGCCGCCCGCGCGGTCGGCACGGCGGTGGGACAGAACCCGATTGCGTATCTGGTGCCGTGCCACCGCGTCGTTGCCAAATCCGGCGCGATGACCGGCTATCACTGGGGCGTAGAACTGAAAGAAAAAATTCTGGCGGTGGAGCAGGTCGGGGGCGTTTATCCCTCGGTTAAGTGATTGCGTTTCGCCCAATCGGCTCTGCTTTGCTGTATCTTCCCGTATGCATCCTCCAGTTGGTCAGCGTGTTTAATAGCTGCAGGTTTTAATTTGAGTACAGCCCGAATTTCTTTCGCTAAATTCAGTGCGTTTACGCCTGCAATAATTGTTTCGTCTTGGGAAGCGACAGGATTACCCTCGTATGTCCCGCTAAATCGGTTGGTCAGTTCTGCAGATGTAATCTCATTTCTGAATGACAGAACGTCTTCTACGATTTTGGGCTTATGCGCGTGCAGTGATCTCCAACTTTGTGAATCGTCAGGATAGGGGGCTAGTTTTGGCAGACTGTAATCAAGGTCGTAGCTGCCTTGTGAAATAGCAGCCTCATCACTCCACATTCTGTCGCGGCATTTTACAACAAATTCTTCGAGTGTGACGGCTAGGCATAGCGCAAGATAATCTGCATCACACTTTCTTTTGCGATTAACGGTCCATCTATCACGAAGCCAGCCGAGCCCTTGCGTTAAAAGGGCGGCAACAGCGCCAGTAAGTCCTGCCTGCCAAAGATCCATCCTCAGACCTTCCCACTCAGTTACAGCTCTTCATGCATTTAAGCCGCCAAAGTGTCACGACGTGGTGAGAAGCTCACCTGCACCTCGACCGTTTCGTCCAGCTTGCCGAGGATGCCAATAAGCCGATCGAGGGTGAAGCGGCTCAGTTTGGCGTTCCGGATGCGGGAAAATTCTGTGTAGGTCACGCCGGTTATCTGTTCGGCATCGCGGGTCGATAGCGACCGCTCGTCCAGAATGCGGATAATTTTTGCGGCCAGTAATGCCCGTGCCTGCGCCAGCCCGGCATCCGGTCGGTCAAAGTCACGATAGACATTGCCGCTACCACGGACCAGTTCCATATCATCTTGGTTCATTTTAAGGCCTCCTTCAGTCTTTTCAGGCGCGCCCGAATGAGATCGATTTCCGCTTTAGGTGTTTTAATGCCGGTTTTTGATTTCTTTTGAAATGCGTGGATTACCCATATGTCATCGTCAATTTTGACGGCATAAATAGCTCGGAACGCGTCGCCACGATGGTGCAGGGCAATCTCGAAAACGCCGCCATCTATGCCTTTAAACGGTTTGGCACAATCAGCTTTGCCACCCTCAGCCGCGATGGTCAGGGCGTCAAGCATGTCGCCCTGCACCGCGTCAGGGAAAGCCTCGAAGTCCTTACGTGCCGATTTAATCCAGGAAACCGCACGGCTGTTTCGCATGTCTTATGTTGGCATATTTGTCAACAGCGAGCAAGGTTAAATAATTGTTGCCCTTAAATGTTCAAAATCTTTGTAGTCTGATTACAGCCCCAGTACGTCGGCAATGCCGTAAAGACCGGGTTTCTGGCCCGCTGCCCACAGCGCCGCCTTGACCGCGCCCGCGGCGAAAATCGCCCGGTCCTCTGCAATATGCGACAGCACCAGCCGTTCTTTCTGTCCGGCGAAGATCACCTGATGGTCGCCCACTACGGTGCCACCGCGAAGGGATGCAAAACCAATATCGCCAGTTTTACGTGGGCCTGTAATACCATCACGGCCCCGGACCGATTTTTCCTCCAGATCAACGCTGCGCCCGTCGGCGGCGGCTTTGCCCAGCATCAGGGCGGTGCCGGATGGTGCATCGGCCTTCTGGTTGTGGTGCATCTCGACAATTTCGATGTCGAAATCGGGCAGCAGTTTCGCGGCCTGTTTGACCAGTGCCGACAGCAGGCAGATGCCAAGGCTCATATTGCCCGATTTGACGATAGCGATCTTTTGCGCGGCAGCCTGCAGTTTGGCGTCATCCTCGGCGCTGAAGCCGGTGGTGCCGACAATCTGGGCCACGCCAGCGGCGGCGCATTTTTCCGCCAGGCTGAGCGAGGATGCCGGACGGGTGAAATCAATCACCACATCGGCATTCGTCAGATCGGCTTCGGTGGCAAGCGTCAGCCCCAGCGGTGGCAGGCCCGCCAACACACCGATATCCTGACCGATGGCGCTATGGCCGGGAAATTCGACCGCACCGGTCAGAACCGCCCCGTCTGTCTCGTGGATTGCCCGGACCAGATGAAGGCCCATCCGCCCCGCCGCCCCGGCCACCACTATGCGCACATCACCCATCGGTCTTTTGCCTTTATACTTTTGGTTCTTCTGCTGCCGGGGCCGGGTTGTCTGCAGCCACCGTCACCATGGCCGGGCGCAGCAGGCGCTCGCCAATGGTAAAGCCGCTCTGCACCACATTGACAATGGCTCCCTTGGGCTTGCCCGATCCGGGAACCTCGGCAATGGCCTGATGCAGATGGGGATCAAATTTGCCATCCGCCGTATCGATGGCTTTGACGCCAAAACGCTCCAGCGTCGACAAAAGCTGACGCTCGGTCGCCACGATGCCCTCGAACACACCCTTGATCTTGGGGTCGATTTCTTCCGGAAGCGGATCACAGGCGGTCAGCGCGCGGGTGAAATTGTCGGCCACCGCCAGCATTTCGCGGGCAAAGCTGGCCACGGCATATTGCGAGGCGTCCTTGGTGTCGCGTTCGGCGCGGCGGCGGATGTTTTCCGCTTCGGCCATGGCGCGCAACAGCCGGTCCTTCAGATCGGCATTTTCGGTCTTCAGCGCATCAAACTCGCTGGCCGGGTTTGCCGCTTCCGGCGCCGTATCGGCAGCCGACGGGGCCGCGGTTTCGGTGTTGGCAGACTCTTCAGCGTTATTTTCCATGCTACTTTCCTTAAAACGACAGACAATTAGCCCAACAGCCGGCCAATCACCTTGGCGGTGTGGTCGACCATGGGAATGATACGGGCATAATTCAGCCGGGTCGGACCCAGCACACCGACCACGCCCACCACCTTACCCTGTGTGTTGGTATATGGGGCTGCGACAATTGAAGAACCAGACATGCCGAACAGGCGATTTTCTGAACCGATGAAAATGCGCACGCCGTCGCCATCCTTGGCCAGTTCCAACAGGCGGATCAGCTCGTTCTTGCGCTCGATCTCCTCGAACAGGGTGCGCACGCGTTCCAGATCGCTTTGCGCCTCGAGACTGTCGAGCAGATGCGACGCCCCGCGCACGATCAACACCTTATCCTCGCCCTGGGCCGGGGCGGACAGCGTGGCCAGACCTTCGGCCACAACCTTGGCCGTCAGTTGATCCAGCTCGCTTTTTTCGGTTTCAAGATCCTCGAACAGGTCTTTGCGGGCGCTGTCCAGGCTGTGACCGCGCAGGCGGGAATTCAGATAATTGGTCGCCTCGGTCAGCGCCGAAGCGGGCAGGCCAAGCGGCGTTTCGATCAGGCGGTTTTCCACCTGACCATCTTCGGTAACCAGAATGACCAGCGCCTTGCCGGGGGATACCCCGACAAATTCGACATGCTTCAGCGCGCTTTCCTGCTTGACCGCCACCACCAGCCCGGCACAGCGCGACAGGCCGGACAGCATCGTGGTGGCCTGGGTCAGCACATCTTCCATCGCCCGGCCGGTTCCGGCGATGCGGGTTTCAATGACGCTGCGCTCTTCCGCCGCCAGATCACCGATTTCCAGCATGCCATCGACAAACAGCCGCAATCCACGCTCGGTCGGCACCCGGCCGGCACTGGTATGGGGGGCATAGAGCAGCCCCATCGCCTCCAGATCGGCCATAACATTGCGGATCGAGGCCGGGGACAGCGAAACCGGCAATATTTGTGACAAGGTGCGCGAACCCACCGGGTCGCCAGACGACAGGAATTCTTCCACTAAAGAGCGGAAGACCTCGCGTTGACGATCCACTAAACCTTCGGTTTTGTGGGGTGGCAGGGTATTATTCAAGGCATCGAGCTCAGATCATTGAACTGGTTAATGCTTTTTCGCGCGACTTTAACTTTGGACAAGTTTTCTCTGAACAGCTAGGTAAAGGCGCTCATATAAAACTTCAAGGGAAAGCCAATGCGTTCTTCATCCCGCGCCTCCGATCAGATGCGCACCGTCACCCTCACGCCGGGATTTTCCAAACATGCCGAAGGTTCCTGTCTGGTCAAGTTTGGCGACACCCATGTGTTGTGCACTGCCAGCCTGGAAGAAAGCGTGCCGGGTTTCTTACGCGGTTCGGGTAAGGGCTGGGTGACGGCGGAATATGGCATGCTGCCCCGTTCGACCGGTTCGCGCATGCGGCGCGAGGCGGCCTCGGGCAAGCAATCGGGCCGTACCCAGGAAATACAGCGTCTGATCGGCCGCTCGTTGCGTGCCGTGACCGATCTGGCCGCACTGGGTGAAAAGCAGATTACCATCGACTGTGACGTGTTGCAGGCCGATGGCGGCACGCGCACCGCGTCGATCACGGGTGGCTATGTCGCGCTGGCCCAGTGCATTCAGTTTATGACCAAGACCGGCATGCTCACCAAGCCGGTGCTGAAAGATCATGTTGCAGCGATTTCCTGCGGTATCATCA
>JBAVPS010000342.1:0-1535 GCA_049693315.1 Rhizomicrobium sp.
CGGCTCAAAGCCAGACGCGCATCGACAACGTCAATCGACGTGGCATAGCCGGAATGAAACGACGCGCTCTGCACCCGCACATTTTCCTGTGCCGAGACGATATTGCTTTCGGTCAGACGAAAGCGTTCCTGCGCCGCCGACAAATCGTTATAAGCCCGCGTCACCATGGTTTCGAGATCATTGCGGGTCTGGCGGATCTGGGCCTGCACCTGCGTCTGGCGCCCGACAGCGGCTTCTTCGGCCTCGGACCGGTTGATGCCGGAAAACAGCTCGTAGCGCACACCAAGGCCAAAGGCCCAGTCCGGCATAGTCAGATTCCAATTACGCCCGGCGACATTATATTCACCGAAGACATAAACCTGCGGCAGACGTTCCGCCCCCTCAATCCGCACGGCCTGTCCCGCCGCATCATCGATGGCCGCCAGCCGGGCAAGCTGCGCATGTTTTTCCAGTGCCGTGTCAATGAACTGACGCACCGGGGGCAAGGGCTGGCTACCGACAAACAAAGGTGATGCCACCTGCGGTGTGGCATTGACGTGCAACAGATTGGCAAGCGCCACCGCAGCCGAATGCATATCCGCCTCGGCCTGAATCAGGTTTCGCTCGGTTTCGTCATACGCCACCTTGGCCTGCAAGGTCTGGGCATGGGCGGTAACACCAGCTTTTTCTGACTGCTGGGCGTTTTGCAGATGCAGCCTCAGACCATTGCGCGCTTCAATGCGCACATCCCGCACCCGCAGCGAAAGCTGATAGAGAAAATAGATCTGCGCCAGCTGGGTGCGCAGGGTCTGCTCGGTCAGGGACAGCTCAGCCCCGGCCTGACGCACCCCGGCTTTGGCGGCCTGTTGGGTGGCGCCGATTTTGCCGCCGGTATAGAGCGGCAAGGACGCCAAGATGTTGGACTGAATGCCGCTGTTGTGCTTGCCAATCACTTTGCTGGCCGGAATTTCTGATGCCAGCGCCGCACCATAGGTCGAACTCAGCAACGGCAGAATGCTTGCCGCACTGTCTTGCAATCCCGACAGGTCAAGCTTGACGGTCTTTTCAGAATCGAGCGCCTTGGCTTCAATACCAACACGGGGATAGTCGAGATAGTCGAGCGAATTGGCACGATGGCTTTGGCTGTCCACCCCCGCACGCGCTGCGACCAGCGCATCGGAGCGGGCCAGCACCATCTGGATTGCGGCTTCAAAGCTGAGGGATTGCGCCGCAGCACTTGCCGTTACGGCAACCACGAGCGCCAAAGATACCAGCCCGAACACGACACTGTTTCGAAAAGGCTCTGTCGAAAGGACCTGAAACTTCACGCCCCTGAAACAGGGTAAAAAACAACAAGGCGGAAATACCATTTGCCGTCCCATGCCGCACGACCCCAGCGTGTATGAACACCTGAAGCAGGCATTTTGTCAAACCGGCACAAAAAGAAGCTTCCCCGCGAAAGGATCAGTGCAAGCCTTTTTCTTTAAGAGCCTGACTCAAAAAGACGGTTTACGGATCAGGACCTTACGAGGCATCGGGTCAATCTTCGGATGTGA
>JBAVPS010000343.1:0-5905 GCA_049693315.1 Rhizomicrobium sp.
GTATTACTACACGCGTGAAACCAATAACCGCACAAATACTTCAACCGGTGCGCAAGATGGTTTTGCCTTCGATAACGGCAGTTCCGGTAACCCGAATCTTGATCCGTATCGCGCAAACCAGATCGACGTTACCTATGAATATTACTTTGGTAAGCAGGGTCTGTTCAGTGTGGGCGTGTTCTGGAAGGGTGTCGAAAGCTTCACCGAATCGGTCAATGTCTCGACCACGGTGGATGATGATTTCGGCGGCACCACGGGTGTGGTTTCGACCTATGAAAACGGTGGTGGTGGCCGGATTCAGGGTGTCGAGCTCAGCGCTCAGTATGCCTTTGAAAGCGGCTTCGGTGTGAACGTCAACTACACCTACGCTGAATCGAAGACACAGAACTCGGATGCCTTCCACAAGCATCTGCCGTTCCCCGGCGTATCGAACAATGCCTTTACGGTTCAGACCTATTACGAGCAGGGGCCGTTTGAAGGTCATCTTTCCTACACTTGGAAAGGTTCGTCCTTCAGCTCGACCTACAGCATCACAACGGGGTCTGATTCGACCAGCGTCTGGGGCATTTACAATCGCCATTATGGCCAGGTCGATGCCCAGCTCACCTACAAGTTCCTTGAGAACCTGGCGCTGGTGTTTGAAGGGCGCAATCTGGGTGGCGATGCCCCCAGTCAGTATCTGCAGTATAAGCAGCAGCCCTTTACCTACAATCAGACCGGCCGGCGTTTCTCGCTCGATCTGAAGTTCAACTACTAACTTTCCACTGACCTCCCCTTGCTAACTGGCGGCCGCATTCCTTCCATGCGGCCGCTTTTTTTTGCGCCCCGGGGTCAGGCTGGTGTCAGGCTTTACTGGCGGCAAGCCAGATTTGCGCCACGGCTTCGATGCCGGCGGCATCTTCTGCGTCGAAGCGGCCCTGCGTCGGGCTATCGAGGTCGATCACGCCAACCGGGACCGAGGCGCGGAACAGCGGCACCACCAGTTCGGCATTGGAATCGGCATCACAGGCAATGTGGCCGGGAAAGGCGTGCACATCGGGCACAATCTGGGTGCGTTTGCGGCCGATGGCGGCACCACAGACGCCGTGACCGGCTTTGATGCGCACACAGGCAGGCTTGCCCTGAAACGGGCCCAGGACCAGCTCGCCGTCTTTCCAGAAATAGAAGCCGGCCCAGTTGAGGTCCGGCAGCCGCTGCCAGATCAGCGCCGCCAGATTGGCGGCATTGGCGATGGCATCCTGCTCGCCTTCAAGCAGGCCGCGGGCCTCTAAAATGAGGTCCGCATAGAGATCTTTTTTTTCGCTCATGGTTATTTCTCGCGAATATGAAGCACGGCTGTCTTGTCGGCATAGATCCGCCGCCAGCCGGGCATATGATCAAGCGCGGCCGCGGCGGGGGTGCCGGGGCTGAGCAGGCTCCAGGTTATGCGGTATTGTTGCAGCACTTTGTGTAAGGTTTTGCTGTCACCCGCCGCCAGCCTGCCATATTGGTGCAGGAAATCCTGGCCATAAAGTTCGGCCCGGCCATCGATAAACGGCGCCATATCGTTGAAAATCAGATAGCCGCCGAAAGCATATGCATTCAGCATCGGTTGCTGGCGATATGGTTGAGGCAGATGGGCCAGCGCCGCCGCGGGCGTCACGGCATTGTCGAGGCTGCGGATCGGCATCACCAACCGCAGCGCCACCGCCAGCAGAATCAGGGCGCAGAAAATCTCCCCCGCCCGCGAGGTGGCCTTGCCGTTGCGCGGGCCATTGTGCAGCGCTTCGCCCAGCGGGTCGGCAATCAGCTGCGCCCCGGCGATGGCCAGAAGCTGGCCGTGGCGGGCCTGCAGCAGGCTCATATACAATAGCCCGAGCAGCGTGACCAAACGCCAAACCCGGATGCGTACCCCGCGCGACAGCAGCACAAACAGCGTGGCCCCAACCGTCAGGGTGAGTGGCTGCAGCCCTTTCAGTTCTGGCGGCTGCCACTCGTTAATCGAATACAGCTCGGGCATCGCCATCAGCTTGACGGGGAAGGTCAGCGTGTCGATGCCGTTGGGCGTTATCATCGCGGCCAGCACCGCCAGCACGGAAAACAGCGCCCAGCGCTTGGCCTGATCGTATTTTTTCTCGCCCAGGATCTCGAGCAGGAAGGGCACCAGCAGCGCCAGCCCAAACATAAAGCTGCCATGCAGATTGGCCCACAGCACCATGGCGATCAGCAGCTGCCAGGCAGGCGCGCGGCCCTCGGCACGGGCGCGGATCAGGGCTGCGGTCCACAGCTCGATTAGCGGCAGGGCCAGCACGTGCGGGCGGGCCAACAGGCCGCCGGTGGTGCAGCACAGCGCCAGAATAATCACCACAATCAGGGTGATGCCCGAAAGGCGGCGGCTTAAGTGCCAGCCAAGTAACCCGGCGGTCAGCGCAAAGGTTGCGGCGAACAGCAGGGCGACGCCGCTCCAGCCCAAGCCGACATAAGCCAGCGCAATAATGATTTCGGACAGCCACTCATGGGCCTGCCACGGTTTACCGGCAAAGGTGTAGGAGAACGGGTCGATGTGCAGCACCGCCCGGTTGTCGATCATCCAGCGACCGGCTTCGATATGCCAATAGGTGTCGCCGTCATTAAACAGGCCGTGGGCAAACAGGGCCAAACAAAAGGCGGCAAAGGCGGCCAGCAGGGCCGCTGCGCGTGGATCGGTCAGCAATTTGCGCCAGAAATACACCGCCAAACCTATTCTTTGAGAGCTTTAAGGGTTGCCTGTTCTTAGCTACGCGGTCGCCCTGGCAGAATCAACCGCCGTCGGCCCGGTAAGGGGCTTGCTGAAAGGTGGCGATCTCGGCATGGGCAGACCCGTCCGCGGCTGTCTTGTCCTGCACAAGTTCCAGCGGATCGCCCAAAACTATTAACCCTATTATAATGTAAGCCGTGTGCCCGCCGCCTTCGTGGTTATGCCCTCAAAGGGGCGTGATTGCGGTGCAATGGCGGCGGGGTGGGGCTTGCCCTAAAATTTCCGTTCCCGCCGGGCTGGGCCGGGGTATAATTTTTCCTATAAAAACAATGCCATGGTGAACAAAAATCGGGACCAGGCTTAAAATGACTCATCCTCATGATCGGCTGGCGCTACATATGCCAGAGATCCTGCTCACGTTTGTGTGTGATTTCTGAGGTCGGGTTTCGGGCACAAAAAAAAGCCGCCCGCGGGATAAATACCCCGACAGCCTTGAAACCAGAGCGGTTTTCCGTATAAGACGGCCCCTTCGTAGGACCGCCCGGCTATTTAAGGGCATGCCGTGGCGGTTCCAAATGTGTCCAGCGGGCAACCGCTAAAACTCTAAGGAGACCGAAATGCCCAAGCTGAAGACCAAATCGGGCGCCAAAAAGCGCTTCAAGATGACGGCCAGTGGCAAGATTAAGCATGGTCAGGCCGGTAAGCGCCACCATCTTATCCGCCACACCAATGATCAGATTCGCGACTTACGTGGCACCGCCACGTTACCGGCTTGCGAAGAACAGCGCGTTAAGCGCTGGATGCCGTACGCGTAAGGAAGGTATAAAACATGTCTAAAGCACCTCGCGCCGTACCGTCACATGCTCGTCGCAAGCGCGTATTCAAGGCCGTTAAGGGTTTCCACGGTCGTCGCAAGAACACCATCACGGTGGCCAATGCCGCCGCTGACAAGGCGCTTCAATATAATTACATCGGCCGCAAGCTGCGTAAGCGCAACTTCCGCGCCCTGTGGATCCAGCGCATCAACGCGGCTTGCCGTGAATATGGGCTGACCTATAGCCTGTTTATCAACGGGCTTGCCAAGGCCGGGATCGAAGTTGACCGCAAGGTTTTGTCCGATCTGGCTATCCGTGAGCCCGAAGCGTTCAAGGCTCTGGTGGATCAGGCAGGCGCTGCCAAGGCGTAAGGTTACGTGTAACGTCACGTTCCCCCCATCGGAGCTGGGCCTGCATTTTTTTGCCGGTCCTCGTGAATTCTCGCGGGTTCCGGTCGGGGTAAATGATGAGCGATATCGAATCTCTTGAACGGCAGATTCTCGACGCCGTCTCCAGTGCTGCTGACGAAGCAGCACTGGAAGCGGTCCGGGTTGCCGCTTTAGGCAAAAAAGGCTCGGTCAGCGAGCTGCTGAAGACTTTGGGCGGTATGTCGCCTGAAGAGCGTAAAGTGAACGGACCGAAATTAAACGGTCTGCGCCAGTCGGTGGCCGAGGCCCTGGCGGCCCGCAAATCCGCACTGGAAGAAGCCGCCCTTGAGGCGCGGCTTGCTAATGAAAAAATCGACGTCACCTTGCCGGTCCGCCCTGAACTCAAGGGCACGGTCCATCCGGTGCATCAGGTGACCGATGAAATCATCGCCATTTTCGCCGATCTGGGTTTTTCGGTTGCCGAAGGCCCGGATATCGAAACCGACGATTACAATTTCACCAAGCTGAACACCCCGCCGGATCATCCTGCCCGCCAGATGCAGGATACGTTCTACATGGCCGCTCAGGCAGATGGCACGCAGCCGGTGTTGCGCACCCAGACCTCGTCGGTGCAGGTGCGTACCATGCTGGCCGAAAAGCCGCCGATCCGGATCATTGCGCCGGGGCGGACTTATCGTTGTGATTCCGATGCCACCCATTCGCCGATGTTTCATCAGGTCGAGGGGCTGGTGATCGATCAAACCACCCATCTGGGCCACCTCAAATGGGTGCTGGAAGAGTTTTCCAAGGCGTTCTTCGAGATCGATAAGGTCGAGCTGCGCGCCCGGCCGAGCTATTTTCCCTTCACCGAGCCGTCGCTCGAATGGGATATCCGCTGCGATCGTTCCGGCGGTCAGATCAAATTCGGCGTCGGCAATGACTGGCTCGAGGTTTTCGGCTCCGGCATGGTCAATCCGCGGGTGCTGGCCAATTGTGGCATCGATCCGACCCACTATCAGGGCTATGCCTTCGGCGGCGGTATCGACCGCCTTGCCATGCTGAAATACGGCATTCCCGACATTCGTTCCTTCTTTGAATCCGATTTGCGCTGGCTTCGGGCCTACGGCTTTGCCGCACTGGACGTGCCTTCGCTGGATGGGGGCCTCAGCCGATGAAATTTCCCGTTTCCTGGTTAAAGGACCATCTTGAGACCGAGGCCGATGCGTCTGCCCTTGCCGACAAGCTGACCGCCATTGGTCTGGAAGTCGAAGCGGTGGAAGACCCCGCCGAGAAGCTCAAGGGCTTCATCGTTGCCAAAATCGAAACCGCCGATCAGCACCCCAATGCCGACCGGCTGCATGTCTGCAAGGTCAACACCGGTAAAGAGACGATCCAGATCGTCTGCGGTGCGCCCAATGCCCGCGCTGGTATTAAGGTCGTGCTGGCCCAGCCGGGCGTTAAGGTTCCGGCCACCGGCGACATTCTCAAGACCGGTAAGATCCGTGGTGTCGAATCCTTCGGCATGATGTGTTCGGCCCGCGAGCTGGAACTGTCGGACGAGCATGACGGCATTATCGAACTGCCCGAAGCTGCGGTTATCGGTGAACCGGCCGCCCATGCGCTGGGCCTGACCGATGCGGTGATCGACATCTCGATCACGCCGAATCGGGGTGACTGCACCTCGGCCTTTGGCGTGGCGCGTGATCTGGCGGCGTCAGGCATTGGCCGTCTGGTCAACCTGCCGGTTGAACCGGTGGCGGGCAGCTTTGCCTCGCCGATCACCATCGGGCTGGAATTTGCTGGCGATAAGCCCGCCTGTCCGATCTTTGCCGGTCGCTATATTCGCGGCGTCAAGAATGGCCCCTCGCCCAAATGGGTGCAGGACCGTTTAAAGGCCATTGGCCTGCGTCCGATCTCGGCGCTGGTCGATGTCACCAACATCATTTCGCATGATCGTGGCCGCCCATTGCATGTCTTTGATGCTGACAAGCTCAAGGGCAAGCTGG
>JBAVPS010000344.1:0-5020 GCA_049693315.1 Rhizomicrobium sp.
GACCCGCTCTCGGCTTTCGGCCACTGCTTTGTCGGCCAGACCAACAATGGTGAACTGGCCACCACCGCCATCGGCGATATGGACCTGCACATCGACGTTGCGGGCGTCAATGCCCTGAAATGCAACCGTGTAAATATGGGCGATGGGCATCAGAGGAAAGAAATCACAGGACTCTTTTCTCAACCTAGCGCAGAAATGATACGGTTGCCATCGTTTAAGCGTGTTTGGTGGATCGGGGCATTTTGCAGTACAACGCCTTGCAGAAGTTGGCTAAACTTGTGCGATACGTCTGGTTGGTGATTGCCGATGACCATTTGCCCGGGACGTGGGGGATATCCATTGAAACATAGCTATATTGTGACGGCATTGGCGTTCTGCTGCGTCTCCATGGTGCCGGCCTTCGGCTTTGATGATGTGTTCGAAGACGTCAGTGGTGGTGCCAAGCGTCACGTTGTTTCTGGTTTTCTCTGCCCGGTACAGATCGGCCACTACGACCGTGATGCGGTCGGGGTGCGTGATACGGCGCGCCATGCAGATTACTGTGCCTATTCAGCACGGGACGGCGTCTATGGCACCGTCGTCCTATCACCGCTGCCTCACAATTTTGATCCTAAGGCATTGATAACGCCAGATATTGTTTTGCAGGAAGGTGCAGGCAGCCGGATGTCGGCTGAAGGTGTCTATTCGCTCGGCCCTGCGAAAAATCTTGCCGTCTATACCCGCACCTATGATGCGGCCAGGATTGAGGCCATGCGCTATCGGGTACTGCTCGCCGTGGCGGCGGTCGGCAACTGGGCGGTGCAGGTGACAGTCGAGTATGCCGACCCGCGCGATCTGGAGACCAAGAACGAATTCGTCAACGCCATTTTTGATCGGGCGGTGACGCAGCTTGCCGGGGATGCCACGACCAAGAAATAATCTGACAAAAATCTGCGGTATGCTTTGGTGTCCGACCAATTCCCAAGGGCCAACAGTCATGTTGTTACACGCCCGATCGCTAGCAGAATTTTATGCCACACCGCAGGGTGATATGGTCCGGCATATCCTGTCAGACCATATCCACGCGTTGCTTTGCGAAGACCGTGATCCGCATTCTGCATGCCTGGGGGTTGGTTTTACGGCACCCTATCTTTCTGCATTCAAAACGTGCGCTGGCCAGATCGTGACCCTGGTACCCAAAGCGCTGGGCATAGCCCCCGCAGCCACCGTGGGCGAGCCGGCCGTCCCAAACGAAGAAAGCACCCTGCCATTTGGTGAAGCCTGCTTCGACCGCGTGATCCTGATCCACGCACTGGAGGCTGCGGAAAGCGCCCGGACATTGCTGCGTCAGGTCTGGCGTGTGCTGACACCGGAGGGGCGGCTGTTTCTGGTTGTCCCAAATCGTGTCAGCCTGTGGGCTATGATGGACGTATCGCCCTTTGCCTGTGGTCGGCCATACCGCAAATCCGAACTCTCGATGTTGCTGCGCGACACGCTGTTCGAGCCGTTATCCTGGCGCCGGGCGCTCTATATGCCGCCACGATCTGGTAGGAATCCAGTATTTGCTTCCACATTGTGGGAAAGCGTTGGGCCACGCTTTTTCCCAAGCTTAGGTGGGGTGCATATTGCTGCGGCAAAAAAGTCCTTGTACGGCGTAACCCCTTTGCCGGAAGCGCAAAAAAGTCATGCTCAGTTGGTTCATGCGTAGGTTTCCGGTATCCGGAGCTATGTGATTTTTTCAATAGTGTTATAGCCTCATAGTGCGCGCATATCTCCTATGCGTTGGCGGTCTGCATGGCTCGCCTGGGCAATAACATGTTGTAGTAGAATACGTTTTTTAGAAGATGGTGTCTGTATACGCCCCATCCCCACAGCAGTCATGCGCGGATGGGGGTTCCCTTTGCATCTGAAACTGCCTACCTCTGCATCAAACAAAAGAACGCCGCTGAAGCGAAATACCTCGCGGCACATGAATGGAGGAAAACATCATGTCCTTTAAAACCCTCACAATCGCCACGGTCCTGATTGCTGGTTTTGGTTTTGCTGTTTCTGCCAGCGCAGGTGATGCAAAACTTGCCGATTGTGTACATATGGCCAAGCAAGCTTCCACCGCCATGGATACGGCCCAGCCCGGCGACAGCACCGATCAGGCCAAGGATCTGGTCCGCAATGCACGCAGCTATTGCGCCACCAGCCAGTATGATCGCGGTGTTGCGCTCTACTCGAAGGCACTGAACCTGCTTGGCAAGAACTAAGCCCAGGTTTGTGTAAAAAAAGCGGCTGAGGTTACCCCATGGCCTCAGCTGCTTTTTTTATGCAGCAGGAAGACCGCCCCTTCGTCGAACAGATTTGGGCCCCAGCTTTCGGCCCGCATGGCATGGGCGCGGCCTTTGCTGTCGACGGCATAGGCTTTTTCCACTTCCGCACCGACAACCCCGACCAGATCGACAAAGTCGGCAATCGTGCACAAATGAATATTCGGCGTGTCATACCAGTGATGGTGTAACAGTCTGGTTTGCGGCATGCGCCCGCGCCACAGAATATCCAGCCGCACCCGCCAGTGACCGAAATTAGGCAGTGAAATTGCCACATGGCTGCCGATGCGCAGTAAATGTTCCAGCACGGCTCTGGGGTTATGAGTGGCCTGAATTGTCTGGCTTAAAATGACAAAGTCGAACACGCCCGAGGGATAATCGATCAGATCGGTATCAGCATCGCCCTGAATAACCGCCAGCCCGCGCGCCACGCAGGCATTGACGTTCTGCTGGATCAGTTCCAGCCCGCGGCCATCAACCTTTTTGTCCTGCACCAGATGTTCGAGCAGCATGCCATCGCCGCAACCGATATCAAGTACACGGGCCGTATCCGGGATCATGGCGGCAATGGCGGCCAGATCGGGTCGCAGTATTTCACTCATTGCACATTTGCTCCCGCTGCGACTGAGCTTAAGAACCCGCGCACCGCGTCAAACATCAGCGGCTCGTCGAGCAGGAATGCATCGTGCCCCTTGTCAGTTTCAATCTCGACATAGCTCACCTGTGCCGCAGCGGCGTTCAGGGCGTGGGCAATGCGTTTATTTTCCGCAGGCGGATAGAGCCAGTCGCTCGAGAAAGAAATGATACAAACCCTTGCTTTAATGCCGCGAAAGGCTTCGGCCAGCACGCCATCATAATCGGCGGCCAGATCGAAATAATCTACCGCGCGGGTGATATACAAATAGGAATTGGCGTCGAAACGATCGACGAAGGCTGAGCCCTGATGATGCAGATAGGATTCCACCTGAAAATCGGGCTCAAAGGCAAAAGAAATTCCATCAGGCTTCTGCAGTCGGCGACCGAATTTGCGTTGCAGCGCCGGTTCCGACAGATAGGTGATGTGGGCCGCCATGCGTGCCACTGTCAGCCCTTTGGAAGGTTGGGTGCCATACAGCTTATAGGCCCCGCCATACCAATACGGATCGGCCATGATCGCCTGACGGCCAACTTCCTGCAGGGCAATATTCTGGGCCGACTGACGCGCCGCACAGGCCAGCGGCATGACCGAGGCGACACGGTCAGGATAGCTTGCCGCCCATTGCAGCGCCTGCATGCCGCCCATTGAGCCGCCAACGACGGATAGCAGTTTTTCGATGCCAAGCTTGTCCATCAGCATGGCTTGGGCCCGCACCATGTCGCGCACGGTGATCAGCGGAAAGTCGAGGCCATAGGGCCGCCCGGTGGCCGGGTTGGTGTCGGACGGGCCGCTTGATCCCATACAGCCGCCCAACACATTGGTGCAGATGACGAAATAGCGATCGGTATCAATAGGTTTTCCGGGGCCGACCATGACCTCCCACCAGCCCGGCTTGCCGGTGATAGGGTGGGGGCTGGCAACAAACTGATCGCCGGTCAGGGCATGGCAGATCAGAACCGCATTGGTATTATCCGCGTTCAGCGTGCCATAGGTCATATAAGCTAGGGTCCAGGGTGCCAGGCTGCGCCCGCAGTCCAGCGCCAGCGGTTCATCGGCCCCAAACCGCACAGCTTTGCCGATATCGGCATCCGGTCTTGTTACCGGTCGCAAAAATGTCGGCTGCGCCATCGCCTCGTTCATTCCTATGGTCAGTGCTCCATTTTCAGGCTGGGGCGGATTTGCTAAGACCTGCCCCAAGCCAAGTCAATCTATACCGGTTTTCTTTGCTTTTTACAGGCTGGCGGATTTATCTAATGCCACATTGGGAAACGGTCTGTTACAAACGGGCCGCGCCGGGTATTTTTCGTCCAGTGTGGCGCAATATTATATCAAGGTGGAGTGGGTTATGTCGCGTGAGATGCTGTCGGTTCCGGTTCCGCGTCCTGGGGTGCTGGAGATTGCCCCCTATGTCGGTGGCAAGGCGTCGGTGGCGGGCGTGGCGCATCCTATCAAACTGTCTTCGAATGAATCCGCGCTGGGGCCGAGCAAGGCGGCGCTGGCAGCCTATGCGGGCGCCGCAGGCCGGATAGACATTTACCCCGAGGGCAGCGCCCACATCCTGCGCGAGGCGATTGCCGAGGTTTATGGTCTTAACCCGGACCGCATTGTCTGCGGCAATGGCTCGGACGAGCTGATTGCCATGCTGTGCGCCGCCTATCTGTCGCCCGGCGACGAGGTGGTGATCAGTCAGTACGCCTTCAGCGTCTACGAGATTTATACGCTGGCCAATGGCGCCCGGCCGGTTTTCGCACCGGCCAAAAATTACGGGGCCGATGTCGACGCCATGCTGGCCGCGGTAACGCCGCGGACCAAGCTGGTGTTTCTGGCCAACCCGAACAATCCCACCGGCACCTATCTGCCGGTAAGCGAGGTCAAGCGCCTGCATGCCGGTCTGCCGGGTCATGTCATTTTGGTGCTGGATGCCGCCTATGCCGAGTTTGTTCGCCGCAATGATTACGAGGCGGGCATCGAGATGGTCAGCGAATTTGCCAATGTCGCCATGACGCGGACTTTTTCCAAGGTCTATGCGCTGGCGGGGCTTCGTATCGGCTGGTCCTATCTGCCCGCCACCATCGCCGATGCGCTGGGC
>JBAVPS010000345.1:0-5110 GCA_049693315.1 Rhizomicrobium sp.
GAGCTATCGTGCCGCCGACTGGAACACATCGGACCGGGGCCGCAGGCTGGACCATGTCTGGGTCTCGCCTGCCCTGAAAGCCACTTTAAGCAGTCAGAAGATTTTCCGCGACATGCGCGGCAACACCAAGGCGTCGGACCATGTGCCGGTGACCGTCGAACTGAAATTATAGGATACACAGTGCGTATTGCTTTAATCCGTCACGGCAGAACCGAATGGAATGCCCAAGGCCGCGTACAGGGATCGATTGAAACCGACCTGTCCGCCGAAGGCCGCGCCATTCTGGCCGCCCGGCGCATCCCTGCCCCGTTTGATACCGCCCGCGCCTATGCCAGCCCGCAGAAGCGCGCCCGCCAGACCGCCGAAATCCTCGGGCTGAAGCCCACACTGGACGCCCGCCTGCGTGAGCAGAACTGGGGTATCTGGGAAGGGCTGTCGCGGGCAGAAATGCGCACCCGTTATGGTGAGGATTGTTTCGATAAAGCCGGTATCGGTATGGCCTTTCGCCCCCCCGAAGGCGAAGCCAATTTCGAACTGGTGGCGCGGGTTAAATCCTTCCTGCTTGATATGGCGCACGATGGCAGCCCGGCGGTGGCGATTGCCCATATGGGCGTGCTGCGGGCCGCTTTTGCACTGGGCAGCGGCTGGGACATGACCGGCGTCCCACAGGGGCTTGATCTGACGGCCGCGCTGGTGCTGCAGGTGACAGGTGAAAGTATCGCCATCGATACCGTGTGCCTGCCGCTGGAACCGCGTTCGGCATAAAAATCCGTCTATCGTAAAAGTGATCGACACGGCGCGCCCGCCGGGCTTTGACTTACGCGTTCGCCGATCTTATTGTGACCGCTCCCATATAAGAAAATACAGGGTTTTCAGGGCATCTGATGTTTTTGAAAATCCGGCGCTGACAGGGACAGCGAAAATAAACAGGGTGTGGACCGTCATGCGCAATTTGCCCGATCTGGTGCTGTGTCTTTTGCTGCTGATCCCGATCAGCCCCGCCTTTGGCGAGGATGGCTATGATCTGTGGCTGCGCTATCCCACCATGGCCAAAGCCGAGGCCGCCCATTACCCGATACGTCAGATCACCCCGCTGAACCACAGCCCCAGTCTGGATGCCGCGGTGGCGGAACTGCAGCGGGCTTTAAGCGGCATGCTGGGCCGCCCGGTCAAAACCGCCCACGATCTTCACGATGGCGCGCTGCTGATCGGCCGGTCAGATGCCCCCGAACTGGCGGGCCTGCATCTGGACCAAAATACCATCGGGCCGGAAGGCTTTATCATCCGGACGGTCAGACTGAAGGGCTATGCCGTTACGGTGATCGCCGGCGGCAGCGATATTGGCGCGCTTTATGGTGCCTTCCGCTATCTGCGGCTGGTACAGACGCGCCAGCCGGTCGATCATCTGACCTTAAGCGATGCACCCAAAATCCATAACCGGATACTGGACCACTGGGACAATCTCGACCGCACAGTCGAGCGTGGCTATGCCGGTTTCTCGATCTGGGACTGGCCCAAGCTGCCCGACTATGCCGACCCGCGCTACACCGACTATGCCCGCGCCAATGCCTCGGTCGGTATCAATGGTGTGGTGCTCAATAACGTCAACGCGCAGGCTGAAATCCTTGATGCCGATTATCTGGGCAAGGTCGCCGCGCTGGCGAAGATTTTCCGCCCCTATGGCATCAGGGTTTATCTGACCGCCCGGTTCAGCGCCCCCATTCATCTGGGCGGCCTGAAAACCGCCGATCCGGCCGACCCCACCGTCAAAGCCTGGTGGCAGGCCAAAACGGACGAGATCTATCGCCACATTCCCGATTTTGGCGGCTTCCTGATCAAGGCCAATTCCGAGGGCGAACCCGGCCCGCAGGATTATGGCCAGAGCCATGCCGATGGTGCCAACATGCTGGCCGATGCACTGGCCCCCCATGGCGGTATCGTGATGTGGCGCGCCTTTGTCTATGCCAGCGATCCCAAGGTGGATCGGGTGATGCAGGCTGCCCGCGAGTTCACCCCGCTGGATGGCCAGTTCCGCGACAATGTGGTGATTCAGATTAAGAATGGTCCGCTCGATTTTCAGCCGCGCGAACCGTTCAGTCCGTTATTCGGCTCGATGCCGAAAACCCATCTTGGGCTGGAGCTGCAGATCACCAAAGAATATCTCGGCTTTGCCACCCATCTGGTCTATCTCGGCCCGCTGTTTGAGGAAGCCCTGCACGCCGACACCGAGACCCGCGGCCCCGCCAGCACGATTGCTAAAATTATCAGTGGCCCACACAGCACCATCGCTGGGGTGGCCAATATCGGGACTGATCGCGACTGGTGCGGTTCGATTTTCAATCAGGCCAACTGGTATGCCTTTGGCAGGCTGGCCTGGAACCCGGACATGACCAGCGATGCGATCGCCACCGAATGGGCGGCCGAGACCTTTACCCCCGATCCGCATTTTGTGGCCCCGGTCCGCACCATGATGATGACATCACGCGAAGCGGCGGTGGACTATATGACCCCGCTGGGGCTGGCCCACCTGATGGGCACCGGCCATCATTATGGCCCGGCCCCCTGGGTCGACGATGCCGGGCGGTCCGACTGGAACCCGGTCTATTATCATCGCGCCGACGCAAATGGCATCGGGGTGGATCGCACCCCCACCGGCAGCAATGCGGTGGCGCAATATGCCCCCACGGTCGCTGCGCGCTTTGCCGATCGCCATCAGATCGATGAAAAATATCTGTTGTGGTTTCATCATGTCGGCTGGAATGAAAAACTTCGCTCAGGTCGCACCGTATGGGCCGAACTTGTGTTCCAGTATGACAAGGGTGTGCAACAGGTCACCGCCATGAACCAAAGCTGGGCAACGATGCAGCCCTTTGTCGATCCCGAACGGTTCACGAAAACCCGTGCCTTTTTGACGATACAGGCGAGCGAAGCACAGTGGTGGCGTGATGCTTCGATCGCTTATTTCCAGTCGGTCTCGCAGCGCCCGCTGCCCGCGGGGGTCGCAAAGCCAGCCCATGCGCTTGAGTATTATAAGAAACTGAATTTCCCATACGCACCCGGTACCTTGCGGTAAAGGTTAAAACGTACCTTTCAAAATCGCGCCACAAGGACGCGCTAGGATCGCGCACACGACGGATTTGCCCCGTCGTGCCGTTACATATGCGCCGAATATATTCAGAGCAGAAAAACCGCAGGTCTATCGACCGCCACAGGAGCCCCCCATGCGAAAAATCTTCCTTGCCGCATTACTGTTTGCCGTTCTTCCGGCGCAGGGTGCCGAACGGATTTGTATTGATCTGGGCCAGCAAGGTCATTTCGACGCCAAGATTATCGACGAAAAAACCTTTCTGCTACAAAACGCCAGCGACAAGACCCAGGCAGCGTTACAAGTCACCACCAGCTGCATGGGGCTGCAGCCAACCGACAAGATCGGCATGCCCAGCGCCGCCAACTGCGTTTCGGTTGGTGAAACCATCGAAGCCAAACCGGCAAAGGGCGAGCCGCAGGTCTGCACCGTGGTTCGTGTCAAACGCGCCGAACACTAAAAAAATCCCCGGCCCTGTTGGACCGGGGAAGGTCTGAGTAATGAAGGGTAACCACACCGTCAGGCAAGCTTGCCCGCCGGTAAAGCCGCATAGGCCGCCGACACCGCATCGATAAATGCGGCATTGCCGATCAGTGCGGCGGGGAAAACGTGATTAAGCGCAAAGAAACGCGGCAAATCCCCGGTGGCCGTGCCGGTGCAGGATGTGCCGACCGCAACAAGCTGTTCGGTCAGCGGATCATTGAAGCTGCGCCCGGCTTTGGCTTCACGCTCGACAAAACGCATCCAGGCCGCCACCGGCAAGGCCAGACGGCCAACACCGCGCCCCGCAGCCAGATTATCGACAATGGTGCCAAGCACGCGGTAGGGCAGCTTCTGCGAACCATCCGAGGCAATCTGAATCAAAAGATGGGTCAGCGCCGGATTACGGAACCGCTGCAACAACGCCGTGATATAGGCCCCGGTATCAAAGCCCTGCACCGGGCGCAGTGACGGCACGATATCCTCGCGCATCATCGCCTCGACATAGCTGCTTAACGGTGCGTCATTCATCGCTGCTTCGACCGAGGCTGCACCACGCAGCAAGCCCGCATAGGCCAGCGTGGAATGGGCCCCGTTGAGCAGCCGCAGTTTGGCCAGTTCATAGGCTTCGACATCGTCAATGACATCGGCGCCGACCGAGGCGAAATCCGGCCCATCGGGGCCCAGCACATCCTCGATCACCCATTGCAGGAAACGCTCGCGCTGCACCGGGGCACTGTCGGTCAGGCCGATCCCATCGGCCACCTTCTGACGCACTTCGTCGGTGGTGGCTGGGGTGATGCTGTCAACCATGGTGCAGGGAAAACGCACCGCGGTGGCAAGCCAGGCGGCAAAGGCTTTGTCCCCCAGCGCGTCGGCATAATCGAGCACCGCCCGTTTCAGCTTGTGGCCATTGCCCATGACATTATCGCAGCTCATCGCGGTGAAAGGGGCAACACCCGCAGCCCGGCGACGGCGTAAGCCTTCCACAATCCAGCCCACCAGACTGACCGGGGCCTGCGGATTGGCCAGATCGTGAATGATATCAGGATGGGACGCGTTGAGACCGCCATCGGAACCCAGACAATAGCCCTTTTCGGTCACCGTCATCGTCACCAGCCTGACCGCCGGGTCGCACAGCCGGGCGAAGATCGGCTCCAGCCCGCCATCGACAGTGAGATATTCCTTGATCGACCCGACGATGCGGAACTGAGGGTGCACCTCCAGCTCGGCCACGGTGTAGAGGCAATCCTGCGCCAGGAGCGCCGCGGCCGAGCCGCCGGGCCGCAGCTCCACCTCGCAGATGCCCCAGCGCGGATCCTTAGCCAGCAGGGAATCGATGTAACAGGCCTGATGACCGCGATGAAACGCGCCGGGCCCGAAATGAACCACGCCGACCGAAACCGCAGCGCGGTCATAGGCAGGCACAAGGACACCAGTTTTGACGGCAGAAAGCGTTTTAAGCGAGAGTTGCATGGTTATGACACCGGTTTCTGTTCTTTCCGGTCTTATACTGCGATGCCCGCTCGCCGGAAAGTAGAAAGC
>JBAVPS010000346.1:0-3644 GCA_049693315.1 Rhizomicrobium sp.
GCACCTAATCCATCCGTAGGCTGTGTTATCGTCGCTGGCGGGCGCATTGTCGGGCGCGGCTGGACCCAGCCGGGCGGTCGCCCCCATGCCGAAACCCAGGCGCTGGCTGCGGCGGGTGCCGCTGCCAAAGG
The DNA here is from genome assembly GCA_049693315.1 of Rhizomicrobium sp. Taxonomy (GTDB): domain Bacteria; phylum Pseudomonadota; class Alphaproteobacteria; order Micropepsales; family Micropepsaceae; genus Rhizomicrobium. The sequence goes on from JBAVPS010000346.1 coordinate 132, forward strand.
CGCCACCGCCTATGTCACGCTGGAGCCTTGCGCCCATTACGGTCAGACCCCGCCCTGTGCCCAGGCCCTTATTGATGGCGGGGTTGCCCGTGTGGTGGCTGCCGCCACGGATCCCGACCCCCGTGTAGCCGGTAAAGGTTTCGCAATGCTGCGCGCGGCCCGCATCGCGGTGACCGAGGGCGTATGCCAGAGCGAAGCGCTGGCCCTCAATCAGGGATTCTTTCTGACCAAAACCGCGTCGCGGCCACTGGTTACGCTGAAACTGGCGACATCGCTGGATGGCAAGATTGCCAGCGCCGGTGGCGAAAGCAAGTGGATCACGGGCCCTGCGGCGCGCCGCTATGGCCATCTTTTACGCGCCCGCCACGATGCCATTCTGGTGGGGATCGGCACCGCGCTGGCCGATGATCCCGAACTCAGCTGTCGCCTGCCGGGGATGGTGGATCGCACCCCCATCCGGGTGGTGCTGGACAGTGATTTACGCCTGCCGGCCTGGTCAAAACTGGTTAAAACCGCGCGGCGCTGGCCTTTGCTGGTGTTTACTTTATCGGACGATCAGAAATTAGCCGTCGATGGGGTCGATGTTGTCAAAGTGGCACGTGATGCGCGTGGTCGGCCCGATTGTGCGGCGGTTCTGGCCGAACTGGCGCGTCGTGGCATTACCCGTCTGCTGATTGAGGGGGGCGCGGGTGTGGCGGCGTCCTTTTTAGATCGTGATCTGGTTGATCGGCTGGAACTTTTTACTGCGCCAATGCTGCTTGGTGGTGGCGGTACCAGTGCCATTGATGCGCTTGGCGCACTGTCTTTACGCGAGGTTCCGCGTTTTAACCGTATAAGCCGTCGAGATATCGCTGCCGACCTGCTGGAAAGCTTCGCGCGCCCAGAGTAGGTTCTTTTTTGCGAGCTGATGAAGAGGACAACCGTTATGTTTACCGGTATCGTAAGCGATATGGGCACTATCCGTGACATCGAAAAACACGGTGATACCCACCTGACCATTCAGACCCATTATGATGTTGATGCCATTCCAATGGGGGCGTCGATTGCCTGTGCCGGCATTTGTCTGACCGTGGTGGCCAAGGGATCTGAGAACGAACGCTGGTTTTCGGTTTCGGCATCGGAAGAAACCCGTTCCAAAACGACAATGGGGGAATGGGAAGCCGGTCGCACACTTAATCTTGAACGGCCTTTACGTGTTGGTGACGAGTTTGGCGGTCATATTGTTACCGGCCATGTTGATGGTGTGGCGGAAGTAACCTCGATTACGCCCGAGGGTGAATCGTTGCGTTTCGTCTTTAAGACGCCGGCACCTTTGGCCAAATTCATCGCCCCGAAAGGTTCGGTGGCACTCGACGGGGTATCGCTTACGGTTAATGAAGCCGAAGGTCGGCGTTTCGGCGTCAATGTTATTCCGCACACGGCAGAAGTTACTACCTTCGGTTCGTTGAAAGTCGGCGACACAGTGAATATCGAGATAGACCCGCTCGCCCGCTACATGGCGCGGCTGATGAAAGGTTGAAGATGCATTCTGTTTCCCCCCGTGCTTTGTCGAGTCCCGAAGAACTGATTGCCGAGGCAAAAGCCGGGCGTATGATCATTCTGGTGGATGATGAAAATCGCGAAAACGAAGGCGATCTTGTCATCCCGGCTGAGATGTGTACCGACCAATCGATTGCCTTTATGGCGACCCACGCCCGTGGGCTGGTCTGTCTGGCCATTACTCAGGGCCGTGCCGACGAATTGAAGCTGCCCCAGATGACGGCACATAACCGCGCGCCGCTCGGCACCGCCTTTACCGTATCGGTCGAGGCGGCCGAAGGCGTCACCACCGGTATTTCGGCGCAGGATCGCGCCCGCACGGTTGCCGTAGCGATTGATCCGGCGATGGGGCCGAAAGATATCGTGGTGCCGGGCCATGTCTTTCCGCTGACTGCGCGCGAAGGTGGCGTTCTGGTACGTGCCGGTCATACCGAAGCGGCGGTCGATATTGCACGGCTGGCCGGGCTTAATCCGTCCGGCGTGATCTGCGAGGTCATGAAGGATGACGGCACCATGGCCCGTCTGCCCGACCTGATCGAATTTGCAGGCAAGCATGGCCTGAAAATCGGCACCATTGCCGATCTGATTGCCTATCGTCGCCGCTATGACCGTTTCGTCAAAAAGCTTGCGGCGGTGCCGTTTGAAAGCGATGTCGGCGGTGCGTGGCAGGCCCATGTTTACGTCAACACCAATGAATATGCCGAGCATATCGCGCTGGTGAAGGGTGATATTTCCGGGCCGGAACCGGTGCTGGTGCGTATGCACGCCATGAATCCGCTGACCGATGCGCTGGCCGAGGCGGGCAGTGGTAATAAGCTGGCCGCATCAATGGCCGCGGTTGCCGAAACGGGCCGTGGCGTAGTGGTTTTGCTGCGTCCGGCGCGGGCGAGCTTTGTTTCCGATCAGCTTTTGCACCGGGCGCAGGAAGATGCCGACCGCCGCCGGGTCAAGGAAGCTGGGGTCGGGGCACAGATGTTGCTCGATCTTGGTATTAAGAACATGGTATTGTTGACCGACACACCGGAAAAAAGCGTCGTGGCGTTGGATGGTTTCGACCTCAATATCGTGGCAACCAGGCCGATCCGGCAAAAGTAAGGTATTTTAAGGGCCTGAGGCTAAGCTTCAAATGGGCCGCGTTCTGTTTGGCGTTACCGGGCGGGTGTAGTTCCGCGTCCCGGTTATGGAAAGGATTTGAGTAGCGTGCAGTCTTCGCAACCCTTTGTCCCCGGGGAAAGGACATCCGATATGGTTCCCAATATTCTGGTGATCGAGGCCCCGTTTTATCCGAACATCTCTCGGTTGTTGATGGAGGGGGCAAAGGCCGCACTGCTCAAGGCAAACGCCGAATTCGATTGCGTTTCGGTGCCGGGTGCCCTGGAAATCCCAACCGCTATCAACTTTGCCGTGAAAGGCGGCGGTCGTGGCGGCCGCAGCTATGACGGCTTTGTCGCGCTGGGCTGTGTCATCCGTGGCGAAACCCACCATTTCGACATCGTGGCGACCCAGTCGGCCCGTGCCCTTACCGATCTGGGCGTCAATTACGGCCTGTGCATCGGCAACGGCATTCTGACCACCTATACCGAAGAACAGGCCATGGTACGTGCCGATCCGGCCCAGATGAACAAGGGCGGCGGTGCTGTTGATGCCTGTCTGGCGCTGATCGAGCTGCGCTATCGTATGGGGGCCCGTCGTGACCGCTGATGCTATTTCGCGGCGTCATGCTGCCCGTTTGGCTGCGGTTCAGGCATTGTATCAGATGGAGATGACCGGGGTGGATGCCACCTCGGTGCAGGAAGAATTCGTCTCTTTCCGTTTTGGTTCCGAGCCCGAAGTGACGGCGCTGGGTCTGCCGGACGAGGAATTTTTTACCGCTTTAGTCCATGGCGTGCCGCGCCATCAGGAGGAGATCGACCAGTCAATCTCGGGTGCGCTCAATAAGAAATGGAAGCTGTCGCGGGTGGATTCGACCATGCG
>JBAVPS010000347.1:0-2705 GCA_049693315.1 Rhizomicrobium sp.
TTCCACAGCATCGCCGATAAGCAGACACCGCTTTGACAGGCAAAATCAATTTCGGTGATGTTCTTGCTGTGGGCCAGCGATGCGGTATGGCGCACGCAATTGTCCAGCTCGCGCACATTACCGGGGAAGAAGCAGTCCTTCATGATGCCAAGCGCTGAAGCGCTGAAATTCATCTCGCTGCCATGTTCGCTGTTGAAGCGGCGCAGGAATTCGGCGGCCAGCAGCGGAATATCCTCTTTGCGCTCGCGCAGGGACGGCAGGAAAATCGGCACCACAGCAATGCGATAATACAGATCGGCGCGGAAGGTGCCGTCGCGCACATCGGCTTCAAGATCGCGATTGGTGGCGCAGACCAGCCGCACATCGACTTTTAAACTGCGGGTGCCACCGACGCGTTCAAATTCGCCTTCCTGCAACACACGCAACAGTTTGGCCTGAAAGAAGGGGGAGATTTCACCGATTTCGTCGAGGAACAGGGTGCCGCCATGGGCCAGCTCGAACCGGCCCTTGCGTTGATTGATGGCACCGGTAAACGCCCCTTTTTCATGGCCGAATAATTCGGATTCGAGCACGCTTTCCGGCAGCGCGGCGCAGTTAAGCTTAACGAAGGGGCCGTTTTTGCGGGCCGATAAATTGTGGATCGCATTGGCAAACATCTCTTTGCCGGTGCCGGTTTCGCCGCGTAGCATGATCGGCGAATTGCTCTGGGCAACGATGCGAACCTTCTCGATCACTGCCTGCAAGGCCGGACTGCGCCCGATAATCCCTTCGATGGTGGAGGAGGGTTTGACCGTTTGCGGCTGATGCTCTTTGACCAAACGGGCCTGTTCGGCCATCAGGCGCTGGCGGTCCTGTGCCACCACCTTATGCAGGCGCAAGGTCTGGCCCAGAAGATTGGCCACCATGGTCAGAAAGCGCACATCGGCGTCAAAGGGGGCGGTGCGGTCACGGTCACTGACCCGGTCAATGGTCAGCGTGCCCATAACGGTGTCGTTCTGTTTGATCGGCACGCCGATGAACGACACGGTGCGGTCGCTGGCTTCGGTCAGATCCGAGGTGTCAACCTGGGTGAACAGCGGATCGCGGCTGATATCGGGAATGACCAGCGGCATCTTGGTCACGACAATGCGGCCGATGGCTTGTTCGGGCAAACGTTCAAAATAGCGGGCGGCGTTATCCTCGCTCCAGCCCGAGCCGACGACGATATCAGCTTTGCCTTCGCCGTCGAGCAGGGCAATCAGCCCATGGCGCATATCGAGGAAGCTCGACAACAGCGCCAGCACGCCGGACAATGTCGGCTCCAGCCGGTTTGGCGAGGCCAGCAGCTTGGAAATTTCGTAAATGCCGCCCAGGGCGACTTCAGCCTGATTGCGCCCCTTGGCAGTCCATTCATTGGGTATGGTGGCGACGATGGCGTTCATCGAGCTTACGGTTCCCCTTTGATGGATATAAGCTTAGAAGTACGGCCCGTATTGGCAAGCCGCCACTCGTAGCCCCTTAGCCCATCAGTAATTCTCTAAAATAACACGTTATTTATAACGCATCTTTGTGTTGTAGTAGATGATGCTGCTAATGTGATGGCTGCGGCAGATTGGTCTTTTTTACAGTTCCTGCGGCGGGTTAACGCGCCTGCGCCAGTGCCATGCTCTTAACTTGTGCAAAAACGCGTGAGCCCGATTTGAAATTGAGCGTTTGCCAGGATTTGCGTGTGACACTCGATAGTAACTGAACCGGTGGATCGGTGCCTTCGATGTCGAGCAGAATCATCATCTGACTGCGCCCCACTGTGGTGGCCTTAACAATGCAGGCCGGAAGTATGTTCAGCAATGTGCTGGCCGCCGGGCGTTCCCCCAGGGCCAGACTGACATCGCTGGCGCGGATCTGTAATCGCTGGCGGCTGCCGATAGCCCCCAGCCGCCCCGGCACCTGAACCAGCACGCCACCCGCCCGACAAAGCGTGATGTCGAATTCCTCGTCATAGCCCTCAAGGGTGATGTTGAGCACCATTGCGGCTTCCTGCTGGCGTGCAATCGGCAGTGTGAGATCGGTCAGGAGTTGGCTTAGCGGGCCGCTGGCGGTGACTTTACCAGCCTCCATCAGGATAAGATGATCGGCCAGCCGTTCAATTTCTGAAAAATCATGGGTGACGTAAACAATCGGCAGCCCAAGCGTTTCGTGCAAGGTTTCGAGATAGGGCAGAATCTCGTTACGGCTGGCTTTGTCGAGCGCTGACAGCGGTTCGTCCATCAATAACAGGCGCGGTTGGGCGAGCAGGGCGCGGGCAATGGCGATGCGCTGCTTCTCACCACCCGACAGGCCATAAATCGAACGCTTCAGATCGGTGTTGATTCCCATCAGCTCGACCACGCGTGCCAGACTGAACGCCCCGGCATCTTTGCCCGCACGGCTGAGGCCGAAGGTGAGATTGTCCCTCACCGACAGGTGGGGAAATAATCGCGGCTCCTGAAAGACATAGCCGATAGGGCGGCGGTGGGGTGGCAGAAAGCTGTTTTCATCCTGCCAGATGGCACCATCGACGCACAGCGCGCTGTGCTCAAAACGGGCCAGCCCCGCCAGCGCGCGCAGCACCGTGGTTTTGCCACAGCCCGAAGGGCCGAAAATACCGGTAATACCGCTGGCCGGAATGGTGAAGCAGGTATCAAGGACAAAACCGCCCACGGTTCCCTGAAACGCCGCTGTAATAA
>JBAVPS010000348.1:0-7291 GCA_049693315.1 Rhizomicrobium sp.
GTTATTTTCGCATAAATAGACCATGCGCACGCCACGGCGGATGCAATGGGCAAACTGCCCCAGCCCGATCGAGGCGCTGTCACCATCGCCCGAAACGCCGAGGTAAATCAGATCGCGGTTGGCCAGATTGGCCCCGGTCAGCACGCTGGGCATCCGTCCGTGGACGGAATTAAACCCATGGCTCTGCTTAAGGAAATAATCCGGTGTTTTCGACGAACAGCCGATACCGGACAGCTTGGCCACCCGGTGTGGTTCGATATCCAGCTCGAAACAGGCCTGAACCAGCGCGGCGCTGATCGAATCATGGCCGCAGCCCGCGCACAGGGTCGAGACCCGCCCCTCGTAATCGCGGCGGGTGAAGCCAATGCGATTGACCGTCAGGTCGGGGTGGTGCATTTCCGGTTTGGCGATATAGGTCATGCGGACACCCCTGACTTTCCTTCGAGTGATTTTCCATCCGGTGTCTTGCCATTCGGTTGGCAGTAACCGGCAATCGCTTTGGTAATGAAACGTTCGGTGATCGGCGTGCCATCAAAATGCCGGATCGCCACCAGCTTGGCCGGATCGATGTTACATTCGGCCATAATCAGCTGACGCATCTGGGCATCGCGGTTTTGTTCGATAACAAAGACGCGTTGGTGGGCGGCGATAAAGTCGGGCACGCTTTGGGCAAAGGGGAAGGCGCGGATGCGCAAGGCATCCAGATGCAGGTCGCGTTCTTCCAGCGCGTCGAGCGCTTCGTCCATCGCCGCCGAGGTCGAGCCGAAATAAATCACCCCGTCACTGGCCGGTTTGGGGGCCGTGTGCAGGATGGGTTGTGGCGCGATTTTCTTGGCGGTTTCCAGTTTGTCGAGCAGCCGCTGCATATTGGCGACATAGATGGTGCCGTCTTCGCTGTAACGGGCAAAGGCGTCATGGCTGGTGCCACGGGTGAAGTATGCCCCCAGTTCGGCATGGGTGCCGGGCAGGGTGCGCCACGGTATGCCGTCACCATCGACATCCTTATAGCGGGCGAACAGCTTGCCGGATTCGAGATCCTCGGCGCTCATCACCTTGCCGCGGTCATAGCGGCGGTCCTTATCCCATTTCAGCGGATCGCAGAGCCAGTCATTCATGCCGATGTCGAGGTCCATCATCACCATGACCGGGGTTTGCAACCGTTCGGCCAGATCAAAGGCATCCGCCGCAAAGGCAAAGGATTCGCCCGGATCTTCCGGGAACAACAGCACATGCTTGGTATCGCCATGACCGGCATAGGCGGCCATCAGCAGATCGGATTGCTGGGTACGTGTCGGCATGCCGGTCGATGGCCCGCCGCGCTGGACATCAAACAAAACGCCCGGAATTTCGGCGTAATAGGCGAAGCTGAGGAATTCCTGCATCAGCGACAGGCCCGGTCCACTGGTCGCGGTAAACGATCGTGTGCCATTCCAGCCCGCACCAATCACCATGCCGATCGAGGCCAGTTCGTCTTCAGCCTGCACAATGGCATAGTTCTTCTTTTCGGTTTCCTTGTCGGTGCGAAACCGTCTGCAATGCTTGGCAAAAGACTCCACCAGCGAGGTTGACGGCGTGATCGGGTACCAGGCGCAGACCGTGGCCCCGCCCCACACACAGCCAAGCCCCGCAGCATCATTGCCGCCGATGAAGATCTGTTTGCCGAGCTTGTCAGCACGGTGGATCTTGAGGCCGCAGCGGTTTTTCAGATGTTTTTCCGCATAGCCGTAGCCCGCGTTCAGCGCGGCGATATTGGGGGCACTTAATGCCGGTTTACCTTCAAATTGTTCGGCGACCAGCCATTCCACCGCGTCCAGTTCCATATCGAGCAAAAAGGTCAGTGCCCCGATATAGATGATGTTTTTCAGCATCAAACGCTTACGCGGATCAAAATCGGCGGCATTGCAGATTTCGGTCAGTGGCACCGGCAAGACGTGAATGTCGGGCCGCAGACGATCCGCCGCCACCGGCTTGGTGGAATCATAAAGCAGATAGCCGTTTTTATCGATTTCGGCGACATCCTTGTCGAAGGTTTGCGGGTTGACCGCCACCATCAGATCAACGCCGCCGCGCCGGCCCCGCCAGCCATCTTCGGTGATGCGCACCTCGTACCAGGTGGGCAGGCCCTGAATGTTGGACGGGAATATGTTGCGTGAGGCAATCGGCACGCCCATGCGCATGGCCGCGCGGGCAAAGATCTCGTTGGCCGTGGCCGATCCGGTGCCGTTGATGTTGGCAAATTTGACGACGAAATTGTTGATGGCGCTTATTCCGGACATGACGAGGCCTTTGCCGTTTCAAGGTAGAATTTCTTCATATCCCAGGCGGTGGTGGGGCAGCGTTCAGCGCATAAACCGCAATGCAGGCAAAGATCTTCGTCTTTGACCAGAATGCGCTTGCTGCGCAAGACATCGGAAACATAAATCGCCTGATCGGGGTTCTTCGCCGCTACGGTCAAAGTCTGGCGTAACGTCGCCTCCGGGGCATTGAGGGTGAAGGTGATGCAGTCCATCGGACAGATGTCGGCACAGGCATCACATTCGATGCACAGCTTGGGCTCAAACACCGTCTGGATATCGCAGTTGAGGCAGCGTTCGGCTTCTTTCAGCGCCTGCGCGGCATCAAAACCCAGTTCAACCTCGGTCTCGTGACTGGCCAGAAGTTCTTCGCCTTCAACCCGCGGTACCTCGGTACGCTGATCGAGCGAGACCGCATTGTCATACGACCATTCGTGAATGCCCATCTTCTGATTGGAAATCGTAACCCGCGGGTCCGGGCGTTTTTTCAGGTCTTTTTCGAAGCAGAACAGATCAATTGACAGCGCCGCTTCATGGCCATGGGCCACTGCGGTGATGATGTTCTTGGGGCCGAACGCCGCATCGCCGCCGAAGAATACCTTCGGATTGGTCGATTGAAAGGTCACCGGATCGACCAGCGGCATACCGCGGCCATCGAAGGTGATGCCGGAATCGCGCTCGATAAAGGGGAAGCTGTTTTCCTGACCAATGGCGAGCAGCACGGTGTCGCATTCCAGGGTGACATTTTCCTCGCCACTGGGCACCAGATTGCGGCGGCCTTCTTCGTCATATTCGGCCTTGACCTTCTGGAAGGTCACCCCGGTCAGCTTGCCCTTGTCATGGACAAATTCAACCGGCACCATGAAGTTGAGGATCGGAATGCCTTCGGCAAGGGCATCTTCCTTTTCCCATGGCGAGGCTTTCATTTCGGCAAAGCCCGAACGCACCACCACCTTGACGTCGGTGCCGCCAAGACGGCGGGCGGTACGGCAGCAATCCATTGCGGTGTTGCCGCCGCCCAGCACGATGACGCGTTTTTCGATTTCGGTGATATGGCCGAACGACACCGCCGCCAGCCATTCAATGCCAAGGCGGATCTGGCTTGCGGCTTCTTTACGGCCTGGAATCTCGACATCGCGGCCATGGGGCGCGCCCGAGCCGACAAAAACCGCGTCAAAGCCCTGCGCGAGCACCGATTTGATCGATGTCACCTCGGTGCCATATTGCACATCGGGGCCAAGTTCGAGGATATAGCCGCATTCCTCGTCCAGCACGCTTTCGGGCAGGCGGAATTTCGGAATCTGTGTACGCATCATGCCGCCAACCTGACGGTCGCGCTCGAATATCGTCACCGAATAGCCATTGGGCAACAGATCGCGCGCCACAGTAAGCGAGGCCGGTCCCCCGCCAATCAGCGCCACGCGTCTGCCGTTGCTTTTGACCGCCGGTTTGGGCAGCCGGGCTTTGATATTGCCCTTATTGTCGGCGGCAACACGTTTTAACCGGCAGATCGCCACCGGTTCTTTTTCAACGCGGCCACGCCGGCAGGCCGGTTCGCACGGCCGGTCGCAGGTACGGCCCAGCACGCCGGGAAAAACATTGGAATGCCAGTTGATCATATAGGCGTCGGAATAGCGCCCGGCGGCGATCAGCCGGATATATTCCGGCACCGGGGTATGGGCCGGGCAGGCCCACTGGCAATCGACCACCTTATGAAAATAGGCCGGATCGTTGGTATCTGTCGGTGGTGTGCCGCAGGCGCGCGGCGGCGTATGCGGGGCGATCAGCTCGTCCTGAGCGGGGTGGGTGGGTCGCGGCATGGGTGTTGTTGCCCTCCAGCGCCGGTAGCCCTTTAGCGGGCTACCACCGGCGAACGATTCGGTTGATGACTATCGTTCCGCCGTGTTCGGCATTTATGACTATTTGTCGGCATATAATCCTGAACGGGTGAAATTTGCGCCTTTGCATGCGGCAAGCAAAGCCCTCGGCGAAAAAATATCACCCCTTCTTAAGCTATGGTTACGAAGGGTTTAACCCGATAGCGCCGGGACTTACGCACTGATCCGACGGACGGGGACTGTGCCACGATAAAGTTAAGACTTTGGTTCCACCCGCATGGCTGCTATGAGGGGCCGTTTGTTAGGTGAGTGTGAGATGTCGTTCCGGTTCGAGATGCGGCGTGAGCCGATGTTCCGTGTGCCCGCCGCGGTCAGCTGGCTGATCGGCTTTATGATCGTCGTCCACGTGGTGCGCAGCCTGTTGCCGGCGGATCTGTCGGAAGACATCATGATCCGGTTGTCTTTTATGCCAATCCGTTATGCCCCCGGCATCGACGGTGGCAGCCTGATCGACAAGATTGTGCCCTTCATCGGGCACCAGTTTCTGCATGCCAGCTATTTTCATCTCGGCATGAACTGTTTGTGGCTCTTGGCCTGCGGGCCGGTGGTGGCACGCCGCTACGGTGTGCTGGCGTTCTGGGGCTTTTTTCTGCTGTGCGGTATCGCCGGGGCGGGGCTGTTTCTGGCCGCCGACTGGGGCGGTATCGACGGTATGATCGGGGCTTCGGGTGCGGTTTCCGGCCTGATGGCCGCCTCCATCCGCATGGTTCCCGGACAGCTTCTGGCCCTGACCATGCCGGGGGCAATGCATGGGGCCGAGGCGCCGCTGGCCTCGGTTCGCTCTAAGCCGGTGATGGCGTTTGCCCTTATCTGGTTCATAACCAACCTGATCTTTGGTCTGACCGGGATCGGGGCTGGCGGGGCCGGTGTGCATCAGATCGCCTGGCAGGCCCATATCGGCGGCTTTGTCGCCGGGCTGTTACTGCCGGATGTGTTCGATGTGGTGTGGCGGCATTTTCACCGCATTCAGATCCTGCCATAAACATAATAAAAGGCCGGTACAGGGAAGACCAGGAACAGATCGTAGAAGGTATATGGCGCGCGTTTGGCGCCGGTTTGGCTGCGGCCAAAGGGGAAGGCCAGCCAGTTGGCGGCCAAAGTGACTGAGGAGTAAAGGTTGTCCGAGGAGCTTTCAGTTAATCAAGACCCTAAAATTGCCCTTATGCTGACCTGTGCTGATTGGCGCTTGCACCGCCAGGAGGTAGATCTTAACGCCCGCATTGCCCGTATGACGGGAAGTGATGGCGTTGATCTGATCGTGGTGCCCGGCCCGGACGGCCTGATCAGCCCGGACCGCGCCGGCGAATGGGCGGCCGTGGTTTCTCAGATTAAGCTCTTGATTACAGCGCATAAATTGGCTGTTTTGCTGGTGGCGGGGCATCAGCGCTGTGCCGGGCATCCGGTCTCGGACGAGGCCCATGTGGAAGATGTCCGCCAGACCGCGATTGCCCTGAAGCGGGACACCGGTTTTACCGGCCCGATTCATGCCATTATGTTGGTGTACCACTCAGACTTGGCCTGGGATGTCGAGCCTGTCGCGGTAATTTAATCCCGATGCGGTTGCCGAAGCGCTCCATGCTGTCTATAAGCCCCGCGTAATTCTCACCGTTGCCGGGCCCGTTTGGGGGCCAAAGGCGCAAGGAAAAACTTCGTCTCATGGATATTCGTAATATCGCCATCATCGCCCACGTCGACCATGGCAAGACCACGCTGGTTGATCAGCTGCTCAAACAATCCGGTTCGGTGCGCGAGAACCAGCAGATGGCCGAACGGGCCATGGATTCCAACGATCTGGAACGTGAGCGCGGCATTACCATTCTGGCCAAATGCACCTCGGTGATGTGGGGTGATACCCGCGTCAATATCGTCGACACCCCCGGCCATGCCGATTTCGGCGGCGAGGTTGAGCGTATTCTGTCGATGGTCGATGGTGTGGTGCTGCTGGTTGATGCCGCCGAAGCCGTCATGCCGCAGACCAAGTTTGTGCTGTCCAAGGCGCTGAAGCTCGGCCTCAAGCCGATCGTCATCATCAACAAGATCGACCGTTCCGACGCCCAGCCGAAAGAAACGCTGGAAACGATTTTCGATCTGTTTCTGGCGCTGGAAGCCAATGACGATCAGCTCGATTTCCACGTGCTGTATGCCTCGGGCCGTCAGGGCTGGGCCGTCAACGAGCTTGACCAGATCAATGACGAGAACAAAGACCTCAAGCCGCTGTTCGAGAAGATCGTCTCCGACGTGCCGCCGCCGAAGGTTCAGGCCAATGCGCGTGAAGATATGCCTTTCACGATGCTGGTCACTACGCTGGAAGCCAACCCCTATCTCGGCCGCATTCTGACCGGGCGTGTTGAAACCGGCATCATCACCGTCAATCAGGCCATCAAGGCGCTGACCCATGATGGCAAGGAAATCGAACGCGCCCGCGCGACGAAGCTTCTGGCTTTCCGGGGCCTGGCCCGCGTGCCGGTCGAGCGCGCTGAAGCTGGCGACATCATCGCCATCGCTGGTCTGACAGAAGCCACCGTGGCCGACACACTGTGCGATATCTCTGTCGAAGCACCGATTCCGGCCATTCCGATTGATCCGCCGACTTTGGCGATGACCCTGTCGGTCAACGATTCGCCGCTGGCGGGCCGTGAAGGCGACAAGGTGCAGAGCCGCGTCATTCGCGAGCGTCTGTTGCGCGAAGCCGAAGGCAATGTCGCCATCAAGGTGAGTGAAACCACCGAAGGTGCCTTTGAAGTGGCGGGCCGCGGCGAACTGCAGCTGGGGGTGCTGGTCGAAACCATGCGCCGTGAAGGCTTCGAATTGCAGATCAGCCGCCCGCGCGTGCTGTTCCACGAAGAAAACGGTCAGCGTATGGAGCCGATCGAAGAAGTCACCATCGACGTTGACGATCCCTATACCGGCGTGGTGATCGAGAAGATCGCCAACCGCAAGGGCGAAATGACCGATATGCGCCCGATGGGTGCCGGCAAGACCCGCCTGACCTTCCTGGCACCGTCGCGCGGCCTGATTGGCTATCACGGTGAATTCCTCACCGATACCCGTGGTACCGGTGTGCTGAACCGCATCTTCAACTCCTATGCCCCCTATAAG